>NZ_JBGOFY010000020.1:0-71785 GCF_041520885.1 Xanthomonas sp. NCPPB 2922
GGTGTCATCGGCGACCGGCTATGGGGGGGCAGCCGGTCTTTGCATTGCACGTTTTCTGGAGAGAGTCGTCATGCAATTCCATGTACTGGGCGCGGCAATTTGCTGCGCACTATCGTTTTCTGCTGTCGCTACCGCGGCTGATTTGTCGACCCCTGCGGTGGTATCGCGCGCGCAGTCCCTGCTGGGAAACAACGCCGCAGCTTTGGTCAATCGTGCGCCGGCTGATGCTTTCATCGCGCGCGACAGTATTGTCGATGCCGATGGCACCGAGCATGTGCGTTTTGATCGCACGTATCAGGGGTTGCCGGTGATCGGTGGCGATGTGGTGGTGCATTCGCGGCGCGGGGTGATGCGCGAGTTGAGCCAGACCTTGGCCACCACGCTACGCCCGGCCACGGTGCCCGGCATCGAGGCGGCGACCGCTGTGCGCGTGGCCGGCACGCGCTTCGATGTGGCGCCCGATGCCGCACCGCGTGCAAGCCTGGCGCTGTACGCTCGCCAAGGCACGCCGCGCTTGGTGTATGAAGTGATCTACAGCGGCATCAAACCCGATCAGACGCCTACCGAAATGCATTACATCGTGGATGCGGTGGATCAACGCATTCTCGAGTCCTGGGACACGGTGCATACCGCCTGCGCCGGTGGGACCAGTGCGGCCGGCACCGGGCGCGCGCTCTATGCCGGTAGCGTGGCGCTGTCGACCACGCGTTGCAGCAGCGGGTATGAGCTGACCGATCTGAGTCGCGGTGGCGGCGCCACATACACCATGCGCAACAGCACCTCCGGCAACGGCACGTTGGTCACCGACGCCGATAATGCATGGGGCAGCGGCGCCAACAGCGATACGGTGACAACAGCGGTGGATGCGCATTACGGCGTGGCGTTGACCTGGGACTACTACCGCACCGCGCATGCACGCAGCGGCATCGCCAACGACGGCGCCGGTGCACGTAGTCGCGTGCATTACGGCAGCCGCTACAACAACGCCTTCTGGTCGGACAGCTGTTTTTGCATGACCTTTGGCGATGGCGATGGCAGCGCGTTTACACCCTTGGTGTCGGTGGATGTGGCCGGCCATGAGATGACCCATGGCGTGACCAGCCGGACAGCGCGATTGGTGTATTCCGGCGAATCCGGCGGCTTGAACGAAGCAACCTCCGACATCATGGGCGCGATGGTGGAGTACTCCGCCAACAACAGCGCGCAGCCGGGCAATTACCTGATCGGCGAGAAGATCGTGCCCGGCAACACCACCGGCACGCTGGCGCTGCGCTACATGTTCAAGCCGAGCCTGGATGGCGATTCACCGGACTGCTACAGCAGCAGCCTGGGCTCGCTCGACGTGCATTACAGCTCCGGTGTGGCCAACCATTTCTATTACCTGTTGGCCGAAGGCGCGGTGGTGCCGAGTGGCTTCGGTGCAGGTACCAGCTGGAATGTGACGCCGGCCGGCTTGGTCTGCAACGGCAACACGGCGTTGACCGCGATCGGCAGGGCTGCGGCCAGCCGCATCTGGTATCGCGCGCTCACTGTCTACATGACCTCGTCCACCAACTACGCCGCGGCACGGCGTGCCACGCTCAGCGCGGCGACCGATCTGTATGGCAGCACCTCCAGCCAGTACCGGGCGGTGGCTGCGGCCTGGAGTGCGGTCTCGGTCAACTAGAGCGACTAACAAAACGGAGCAAGCAGCCGTCCGGTGGGTGCGGAGGGCGCGGAGGAACCGGCGTGTACGTAGGTACATGCCGATTTTGCGCACCGGCCGCGCCCGCCTGGCGGCGGCGCAGTCGTTTTGATCGCTGCTCTAGGGCTGGCTGCGGGCCGTGGTCCGCAGTGAGCGAGGCCGGTGCGCGGCAACCGGCGTGGACGCAACGAACGACGCCGCTGGCGGCACCACCCTCGCCCGCCTGGCGGGCAATCGCCGATGCGCGGAGCGTGATACGCAACACAGGCAACCTGCCACGCGCTGGTGCGTGGCAGGTCCTGTTCCCGGCAGCTGCCCCGCAAGCGCCACTGCGGCCATCCGCGCGCGTATGCTTGGGCGATTCCTGGGAGGGAACATGACCGAACGCACCACGACCGCGCGACCGCTCGATCGCTATTTCGCCAGTTATTCCGACGACCACCGCAACGCGACCAACCAGCAGATCCACGTGCTGGCGGTGCCGGCGATCCTGTGGTCGGTGGTGGCCTTGCTGTGGTGCATCCCGGTGGGCGGCACCTGGTTCAGCAGCGGCGTGTGGGCGGCGCTGGCGATGTTCGCCGCGTGGTCGTATTACAACCGGCTGTCGCGGCCGCTTGGTCTGGGCATGTTGGCGATCTTTTTCTTTTTCGGCTGCCTGTGCCGGCTGATCGAGGGCCGACTGGGCCTGGGCGGCCTGTTCACGCTGGCGGTGACGGTGTTCGTGCTGGCGTGGATCGCGCAGTTTGTCGGCCACAAGATCGAAGGCCGCAAGCCGAGCTTTCTGACCGACCTGACCTATCTGCTGATCGGGCCGCTGTGGGTGCTGGCGAAGTTGTATCGGCACCTGGGTTGGCGGTTCTGATCTTCGGATTTCCCGCGTCAGCGATACCGCGCTGACGCCAACGCAGGCTACTCGCCGATGCCCAGCTCTTCCGGCAGCGGGCGAAACGCACGCGGTGCATAGCCGAAGTCGCGCCGCGCCGGCTCCAGGTCGAACACCAGGTCATCGCGCATGCGCTGCAACGCGGCGGTATTCATGCTGCGCAGCCGGCCCAGGCGCTGCGCGGTGGTGAGCGCCAGACCGAACAGCGAAGGCGGCACCTGATACAGCCGTGCCGGCCGCGGCAAGGCCTCCAGCACGCGTTCCACCATCTGCGTGTAGGCCAGCACTTCGCCACCGCCCACCGCATAGCTGCGCTGATGCGTGGCCGGCTGGGCGACCACCGCCAATGCCGCGCTGGCCAGATCGTCCACATGCACCGGCTGGCGCAGCCCGGTGGCATTGGCCGGCAACACGAACGCGCCCGTGCGCCTGGCCAGCCCGGCAATCTGGGTCAGCGTGCGGTCGCGGCCGGCGCCGTAGACCAGGGTGGGGCGCAGCACGGTGGCCGCGGCGCCACGCGCCTTGGCGGCGGAAAACAGCGCTTGTTCGGCATTGGCCAGCCGCTGGGCGACATCGCGCTCGGCGGCATCGATCGAATGTTCCTTGACCTCCACGCTGGTGGAACCGAACGCGACGATGCGCGGCGTGCTCAACGCGTTGGTCTCGTACCAGTGCGCGAAGTGATCCAGCGGGCCGCAGCTGAAGATCACCTCGAAACTCTCGCCCGCCACCGCCGGTGCCGCCAGGTCACCTTGCCGCCAGATGAGTCCTGCGCGTGCGGCGCGCGGCGCGCGCGACCAGGCGGTGACCTGCCAGCCACGCCCCAGCAGGCGGGTGAGCAGGCGTTCGCCGATCTGGCCACTGCCGCCGAAGACCAGGGCACGGGGTGCAGCGGCGGCGACGGAAGGAGCGGGATTGGCAGCAGTCACAAGATACGCAGGCGGTGGCGATAGTGTCAGCATACCGAGTGCAACGCGGCGGTGCGACGGCACATCCTGTCGTTTTCCCGACAGGCGCACGCTCACCTTGACGCCGGCGTCAGTCAACGGTTTGTTAAGCTCTCTGGCCTGCTCGCGAATCTCGTGTTCCCTGCATGCCTGCACCGTTGGAAATTCTGCTCGCGCTGCCGTTCCTGATGGCGGCCGCCGTGGCGCTGTCGTGGCGCACCTCCCGTTCGATCACTGCGTGGTTGGCTGCGGCCGCGCCGTGGGCCGGCCTGGGCATCCTGGCACTGCTGACACCGGCGGTGCTGCGCGGGGAAATCATCCGCAGCCAACATGTCTGGTTACCGCAGATCGGGCTGCTGTTCTCGCTGCGCATGGACGGGCTGGCCTGGATGTTCGCGCTGCTGGTGCTGGCGATCGGCGCGCTGGTGGTGATGTATGCGCATTACTACCTGAGTGCACGCGATAGCGCCTCGCGCTTCTTTGCGTATTTGTTGCTGTTCATGGGCGCGATGCTGGGCATGGTGCTGTCGGGCAACCTGCTGCTGCTGATGGTGTTCTGGGAACTCACCAGCCTCAGCTCCTTCCTGCTGATCGGTTTCTGGTCGCATCGCAAGGATGCGCGCGAAGGCGCACGCATGGCGTTGGTGCTCACCGCCGGCGGCGGCCTGGCGTTGCTGGGCGGGGTGCTGCTGATCGGCCGCATCGTTGGCAGTTTTCAGCTGGATGCAGTGCTGGCCTCGGGTGATCTGATCCGTGCAAGCCCGCTGTACCCGTATGCGCTGGTGCTGGTGCTGCTGGGCATCTTTACCAAGAGCGCGCAGTTTCCGTTCCACTTCTGGTTGCCGCATGCGATGGCCGCGCCCACACCGGTGTCGGCGTATCTGCATTCGGCCACGATGGTCAAAGCCGGCGTGTTCCTGCTGGCGCGCCTGCACCCGGCGCTGGCCGGCACCGACCTGTTCCTGTACACGGTGACCAGCATCGGCGCGATCACCGTGCTGCTGGGCGCATGGCATGCGATTTTTCAGCACGATCTCAAGGGCGTGCTGGCGTATTCGACCATCTCGCACCTGGGCCTGATCACCATGCTGTTCGGCCTGTCCACGCCGATGGCGGTGGTGGCTGGTGTGTTCCACATCCTCAACCACGCGGTGTTCAAGGCCTCGCTGTTCATGGCCGCCGGCATCATCGACCACGAAACCGGCACGCGCGACATGCGCAAGCTGGGCAACCTGCGCCGCTTGATGCCGTTCACCAGCGCACTGGCGATCACCGCGTCGCTGGCGATGGCCGGCATTCCGCTGCTCAACGGGTTCCTCTCGAAGGAAATGTTCTTCGCCGTGGCGCTGGAGGCCGAAGGCCCGCAGCTGCTGCGCCTGCTCGCCAGCGGCGCGGCGTTGATGGCCGGCCTGCTCGGCGTGGCCTACAGCCTGCGCTTTGTGCACGACACCTTCTTCGGCCAGGGCCCGCGCGACCTGGACCGCACCCCGCACGAGCCGCCGCGCTGGATGAAGATTCCGGTGGAAGTATTGGTGCTGACCTGCGTGGCGGTGGGCATCGTGCCAGCCTGGACGGTGGCACCGGTGCTACGTGCCGGTGCCAGCGCGATCCTGGGCGATCGCCTGCCCGATTACAGCCTGGCGCTGTGGCACGGGTTGAACTGGCCGCTGGCGATGAGCATCGCCGGCGTGGTGGGCGGCGTGCTGCTGTACATGGCGCTGCGCAAGCTGCTGGATCTGTACGCGATCGAAAACCGCTCGCCGGGCAAGGCCTTGTTCAATTGGAATCTGCGGGCGCTGTTCGCCGCCTCCGCACGCGCCACCGACGCGATCACCAACGGCAACCTGCAGCGCATGTTGATGCTGCTGGTGCTCAGCGCGGTGGTGGTGGCGCTGGTGCCGTTCCTGCAGGGCGGCGCGTTGCGACCGTGGCCGACACCGGCGCCCATGCCGCTGCTGGGCTGGGCGTTGTGGCTGCTGATGCTGGCCTGCGCGCTGGGCAGCCTGTTCCTGTACCGGCAACGCTTGCTGGCGGTGCTGGTGCTGGGCGGCACCGGGTTGGCGGTGAGCCTGACCTTCGTGTTCCTGTCTGCACCGGACCTGGCACTGACGCAGTTGCTGGTGGAGATGGTGACGCTGGTGCTGATGCTGCTGGCGATGAACTACCTGCCGGAAACCTCGCGCCCGGAACGCGCGCCGCTGCGTAAATTCCGCGATGCCTGCATTGCCGTCGTTGCCGGCGGCGGCCTGGCGGCGCTGGCCTACACGTTGATGACCCAGCCCAGCCCGACCATCGCTGGCGAGATGCTGCAGCGGGCCTTGCCGGAGGCGTACGGGCGCAACGTGGTCAACGTGATCCTGGTGGACTTCCGCGGCTTCGATACGTTTGGCGAGATCACCGTGTTCGCCATCGCCGGGCTGGTGGTGCACGCGCTGCTGCGGCGCTCGCGCATGGCACCGGAACGCACCATGCCCGGCCCGGCGATCAAGCTGCCGGTGCCGGCGGATCTGGCACAGATCATGTTCCCGCTGACGCTCACGGTGTCGCTGTTCCTGTTCCTGCGCGGCCACAACGCGCCCGGGGGCGGCTTCATTGCCGGCCTGGTGCTGGCGGTGCCGTTGCTGATGCAATACGTGATCCAGGGCGCGGCGTCGGTGGAGTCGCGCTTCGGGTTCGACTACATCCGCCTGATCGGCATCGGGCTGTTGTGCGCACTGCTCAGTGGTGCCGGCTCGCTGCTGTTCGGCCGGCCGTTCCTCACCAGCGGGCACGCCGAGATTCCGCTGGGATGGCTGGGCGAGCTGGAGCTGGCCAGCGCGTTGGGCTTCGACACCGGCGTGTATCTGGTGGTGTTCGGTGCGGCGATGTTGATGCTGTCGATGATGGGCACGATCAAACCCTCGCGCACCCGCGACTCGCATCGCGGCGAGATCGATCCCACCCAGCGTTCGACGCGCACTGCGGAGCAGCATTGATGGAACTGGCACTGGCAAGCGCGATCGGCGTGCTCACCGCCCTGGCGATCTACCTGCTGCTGCGTGCGCGCAGTTTCGATGTAATCCTGGGGCTCACCTTCCTGTCGTATGCGACCAACCTGCTGATCTTCGCCGGTGGGCGTCTGCGCAGCGGGCAGCCGCCCGTGCTGCGCGACGGCATTGCCGCCGACCTGAGCCAGCACACCGACCCGCTGCCGCAGGCGCTGGTGCTCACCGCGATCGTGATTGCCTTCGCGATGACCGCGGTGAGCCTGGTGCTGGCGATCCGCAGCCGCAGCGACAACGGCAGCGACCACGTGGATGCGCACGAAGATGCGGATACCGGCGAAGACACGCGTGAGGCGCGCCGATGAACCATCTGCTGATCCTGCCGATCCTGATCCCGATGCTTGGCGCGTCGGCGTCGTTGTTTGTCGAACACCGCCGCTATGGCCCGCGTGTGCAGCGCGCCGTGGCCTGGACCAGCATGGCCCTGCTGGCGGTGGCAGTGGTCGCCCTGTTCGCCCGCGCTGCGCACGGCGAGGTGCTGGTGTACCTGCTGGGCGACTGGCCGGCGCGGCTGGGCATCGTGCTGATGGGCGACCGGCTGGCCGCGTGGATGCTGATGACCACGCTGGTGCTCGGCGCGGCCTGCCTGCTGCACGCCTGCGCCGGCTGGGACCGCCGCGCGCCGCACTTCCATGCGCTGTTCCAGTTCCAGCTGATGGGCTTGAACGGGGCATTTCTGACCGGCGATATCTTCAACCTGTTCGTGTTCTTCGAGGTGATGCTGATCGCCTCCTACGGCCTGCTGCTCAGCGGCGGGCGCGGGTTGCAGATGCGTATCGGCCTGCACTACGTGGTGTTCAACGTCTGCGCCTCCACGCTGTTTTTGATTGCGCTGGGGCTGTTGTTCGGTTTGTTCGGCACACTCAACATGGCCGAGCTGTCGCAGCGCATCGCCACCCTGCCCGCACCGGACGTGCCGCTGGCGAAGGCCACCCTGGGGTTGTTGTTGCTGGTGTTCTGCAGCAAGGCCGCACTGCTGCCGCTGTACCTGTGGCTGCCGGAAACCTATTCGCGCGCGCCGGCCTCGGTGGCGGCCTTGTTCGCCATCATGACCAAGGTGGGCCTGTACGCGGTGCTGCGGGTGTCGTCGTTGTGGTTCGGTGCCGGCGCAGGCGCATTGTACGGCTTCGGCCGGCACGCGCTGCTGTGGCTGGGCATCGGCACGCTGGTGATGGCGGCCTTCGGCGTGATGGCGGCATCGCGGCTGCGGGTGATGGTGTCGTACCTGGTGGTGTTTTCGGCGGCGACGTTGTTCATCGCCTTCTCGCTGGACGATGCACGTGCGCTGGGCGCCGGCCTGTATTACCTGCCGCATAGCTGCTTTGTGGCGGCGGCGTTGTTCATGGTTTCGGACCTGATCCGCCGGCGCCGTGGTCGCGCCAGCGATCGCAAGGAAGTGGTTGCCCCACTGCCTGGGCGGGCGATTCCCGGCGCGATGTTCATGATTGCGGCCGTTGCCGTGGCTGGCCTGCCACCGCTGTCCGGGTTCCTGGCCAAGGCCGCGCTGCTGCAGCATGTGCCCGGCGACCTGGTAGCCCCGGTGTGGGGCGCGGTGCTGGGCAGCAGTTTGCTGGTGGTGATCGGCCTCACGCGTGCAGGCGTGCGCCTGTTCTGGCGCGTGCCCGAGGCGGTGGAAGAGGCGGTCCAGGACGATGCACCGGAGCGCCTGCCGCAACGGCGCGCGCGCATGCGCCCGGTGGAAACCGCCGCCACGATCATCCTGTTGAGCGGTCTGGTGGCGATGACGATCGGTGCCGGCCCGTTGATGCACTACACCGATGCGGCCGGTGCGCAGCTGCGTGACCCCGGCGCGTATCTGGAACGGGTGCGCGGGACCACGCCGCAACGGAGGCAGCCATGAGCGCGCAGGTGTCCTGGCAACGCCGGCTGTTTCCCTCGCGCCCGCTGAGCGTGATGGTGTTCCTGTTCTGGCTGCTGCTCAGCGACAGCTTCGGGCCGCAGCAATGGGTGCTCGGTCTGCTGCTCGGCTGGGTGGTGCCGATCTTCGCCGCGCGGCTGGACCGCGAGTTCGCGCGCATCGGCTCGTTGCGTTCGGTACCGCGCATGCTGCTGGTGGCCGCTGTCGATATCGTGCGCTCCAACATCAAGGTGGCGCTGCAGGTGCTGGGGCCGGAATCGCGTATCCAGCCCGGCTTTATCTGGGTGCCGCTGGACATCGAGAATATCCACGGCATCGCCGCGCTCACCAGCATGATCACGCTGACGCCGGGCACGGTGTCGGCAGCGCTGTCGGACGACCGCAAATACCTGCTCGTGCATGTGCTGCATCTGGATGACCCGGATGCGCTGATCGCCGAGATCAAGTCACGCTATGAAACGCCCCTGATGGAGATCTTTCCATGACCGGCCATACCTTCATCGAAACGACCATCGTCGTGTGCATGCATGCGGTGGCGCTGGCCATGTTGATGTCGCTCTGGCGGCTGCTGCGCGGGCCCACCGTGCCGGACCGCATCCTGGCACTGGACACGCTCTCCATCACCGCCATTGCCGAGCTGATGTTGCTGGGCATGTACCTGGATTCGCCGATTTACTTCGAGGCTGCCCTGGTGATCGCCATGCTGGGCTTCGGCAGCACCGTGGTGCTCAGCAAGTACGTGCTGCGCCGGGATATCGTCGAATGATCGCGCTCACCGAATATCTGCTCAGCGCGTTGCTGCTGGTGGGCACCTTCTTCATCCTGATCGGCGCGTTCGGGCTGGTGAAGTTGTCGGACTTCTTCAAGCGCCTGCATGCGCCCACCAAGGCCAGCACGCTGGGCGTGGGCTGCGTGCTGCTGGGCTCGGTCGGTTATCACCTTTTCCTGGGCGTGGACCCGCAACCACGTGAGTTGCTGATCACCGTGTTCCTGTTCATCACCGCGCCGATCAGCGCGCACATGATGGCCAAGGCCGCGCTGTCGCTGATGATGGAAGACCGCCCGGAAGTCCCCAACCACGGCGACATGCAAAAAGAAGGGCTGCCGCCGGCGCAAGGCGATGTGGGCGAGAACATGGAAACCACGCCGGACCGGTCGACGTCGGAGCACAACTCCGGCGGTTGATGGGTTGACTGGTCAGCGCACTCCGGTTGTCCCGCGATGCTGCGTTCGATGCGGGTTTGGTCATTGAACGCAGGCGACACTGACGTATAGCACCGCGCTGCGCTGCCCGGATCAGCCGCAGCCTTCCACGTAATCCACCTGCGGCGCCACACCCACGCGCCAACTGGTCACCTTGCCGTCGGCATCGGTGTCGAACACCAGCGCGCTTTGCGATTGCGCGTCGGCATGCCGCAGGCTCAGCGCACCGGGGATGTACTTGTGTGGTTGTTCCGTCAGGCCATCGGGATACAGCGCGCGCAACTCGGCAGCCGTCATGCCCACCCGCCCGCCACCGGGCGCCACTTCCTTGGGCTCGTTGGTCTGGTAACGCACCAGCCGGTCGCCCTCGAACATGAAACCGAAGCGGCGCGCGTCGTCGGCCCACTGCGGGCGCAACAGGTAACAACCGCCATCGGCCGCTGCATCGCCGCGTAAGGCACCGCCCCAGGCCGCACGCGCCTGCGCGGCGTCCATGCCCAGGCGCACGTCGCCATAGCCATCCAGGCGCGCCAATGCGGCCGGGTCCTGACGCAGGCGTGGCGGCAGGCTGCCCGGCGGCGCGGTGGCCGGCGGAACGTCGCCGCGCGGTTGGTCCGCCTCGGCGGCGGGCGCTGCCGGCGGGCTGGACGCAGTGGCGTCATCCGCGGCCGGGGTTTCAGCGGTGCGGCTGCAGCCGGTGGCCAATGCCGCGAACGCGATCACTGCAATCAGTCTGGATGTCATGCCTGCACTCCCTACCAAGTCGCCATCAGCCTACACAGTGCGCATCGCGGCCATGTGCAGGCGTTGCGTGTTCGGGGCATGGCAGGTGCGCGGCTTGGGGCGTTCACGGCGCCTGCCGCCATGCGGTCGCCGATGTCATCGTCGCTTCATTGGCGACAGTCACCCTGGCGACTTCGCAGGACTACCGCCATGTACCCACGCAAGACCCATCTCGCCCTGACCGCGCTGCAATCCCATCGCAGTCCGCTGACCTTGCTGCAGCGCCGTGCACTGATCCTGGCCGATGGCCAGCGCGATCTGGACACCCTGGCGGCGCTGCTGGGCGGCGAGGCCGCCACGCTGGTGCAGACCCTGTGTGCGCTGGGCTACCTGCACCTGGGTGCAGGCGTGGCGACCAACGCGGCGCCGCCCTCCGCCGCCGCTGAAGCACCTTCAGCACTCAGCGACGCCGAGCCGGCAGCACCGTTGCTGAGCGAAGAAGAACAACAACGACAGCGGCGGCGCGCGACCACCAACGCACGCCTGTATCTGCTGGATATCCTGCAGTTGCAGCGCAACCCGGTCACGGTCCTGCTGCACCGTCGCCTGCAGGCCGCACGCAGCGACATCGAGATTCATGCCGCCATCGCCGAGGCACTGCAGGCCTTGCCGCAATTCACCTCAGCCAGCTATGCCGAACGCGTGCGTACGCGCAGTGCGGAGTTGCTGCCTGACACGCTGGGTGAAGCGACTGCAGCGGCTGCGGAATCAGTCGTGCGCCATGCGGATAACGCATCGGTTTAGTTGACGCGGCGATGGGTAGCACGACGCATGTGCTTGGAAACGAATGCGGTGGCTGCAATCGACTTACGGCATGCCATCAAGATGCTGGCTTAGAGCAGCTAACAAACGTGGCGAGCAGTTGTTGTCAGGTGGGTGCGGCCGGCGCGGAGGAACCGGAGTGTGAGGGGTACATGCCGATTCCGAGCAGCGGCCGCGCCCGCCTGGCGGCTGTGCAGTCGTTTTGATAGCTGCTCTTTAGCTCAACGCCAGCTGGTCACGCGATGCAACTGATGAAACGTAAGCTCCTTAGGAGCTGCGTTGCTGCCGATGCTGTCGCTATGCAGCTGGCGATGAACCCGATGGATCCGACGTAAACGTAGCCACCGGGTGTCGTCCGCGTTTTGCATTTGTTCGCTGGTTAACCGCCCATATCCCTCAGCAAAAATCGCAACGGCCATCGAAGATGCTTCGGAACGCTCGTGCTGTTGCGAGACTTAGGGTTAATGCGCAACAGCGTGCAGCGTCATGAGGCACCGCTCAACACCACACTATTGAGCCGGCGCTACCGCACTCAGCTAGCCGGCGGCGCCTGAAATGCATTGCGCAACCCCGCCCAGCACTGCTGATAATCGCCCTGCCGATGCGGTGCCTGCAGCGCTTGCGCGGTGGGGCGCAGCACGGCGCGGGTTTCGAACATGAAGGCCATCGTCTCGGTGATGACGTCCGGCCGCGACAGGTCCGCTTGCGAGGCCTTGTCGAAGGTGGCCGCGTCCGGGCCGTGGCCGCTCATGCAGTTGTGCAGCGACGCACCGCCCGGCGCGAAGCCGTCGGCCTTGGCGTCGTACACGCCGTGCACCAGCCCCATGAACTCGCTGGCCACATTGCGGTGGAACCACGGTGGGCGGAAGGTGTTCTGCGCCACCAGCCAGCGCGGCGGGAAGATCGCAAAATCCATGTTGGCCGTGCCGTGCGTGTCGCTGGGCGAGGTCAGCACCGTAAAAATGCTCGGGTCCGGATGATCGAAGCTGATCGAACCGATGGTGTTGAAGCGGCGCAGGTCGTAGCGGTACGGCGCGTAGTTGCCGTGCCAGGCCACCACGTCCAGTGGCGAATGGCCGATGTCCGCACGCCACAGGTGGCCCTGGAATTTGGCCACCAGTTCAAAGCGGCCTTCGCGTTGCTCGAAAGCCGCACACGGGGTTTCGAAGTCGCGCGGATTCGCCAGGCCATTACTGCCAATCGGCCCCAGGTCGGGCAGGCGCAGCAAGCCACCGAAGTTTTCGCAGACATAGCCGCGCGCGGTGTCGTCGCGTAGCTCGACCCGGAAGCGCACGCCACGCGGAATCACCCCGATCTGCTGCGGCTCCAGCTCCAGCACGCCGAGCTCGGTGTGCACGCGCAGGCGCCCGAGTTGCGGCACCAGCAGCAGCTCGCCGTCGGCGTTATAGAAGAAGCGATCCTGCATGGAGGCATTGGCCGCATATAGATGCACGGCCACGCCGTTCATTGCTTCCGGGCCGCCGTTGCCGGCCATCGTATACAGGCCCTCGATGAAATCGGTGGGTGTCTGCGGCAACGGCAGCGGGCTCCAGCGCAGCTGGTCCGGCGGCACCGGTCCGTGGCCGAAATCGTTGTGGAACTGCGACTGCTCGATCAACGAAAACGTCCCGTGCACCGCGGCAGGACGCATGCGGTACAGCCAACTGCGCCGGTTTTCGCTACGCGGCGCGGTGAATGCAGTGCCCGACAACTGCTCGGCATACAGCCCGTGCGCCACACGCTGCGGCGAGTTCTGGCCAACCGGCAGGGTATCGGCTACTGCCTCGCTGGCGAATTCATTGCCGAAGCCGGTCATGTAACGCTGGTCGTTGTGCATGGGTGCGTCCGGATGTTGACCCGCCCTCCACGACAGCAGAAGGGTGGGATCGAGTTGGATCAAGCCGCTCTTACCGAAAAAGAGCTCAAGCCTGGCGGATCAAGCCCCTCTCCCACCGGGAGAGGGGTTGGGGTGAGGGTACGGCGGCGCAACGACATGACAGATCGCCTCAACCACCGCATCCAGCGAAAGCAACACATCGTTGTTCCAGAACCGCAGCACTGTCCATCCCTTCGATTGAAGCCACCGCGTCCTTGCCTGATCGCTGGATGCTTGGTGCTGCGATCCATCCAGCTCAATAATCAATGCTGCATCGATACAACAAAAATCTGCGATGTAGGGCGGAATCGGATGCTGACGTCTGAACTTGAAATCGTGTAGCTGGTTGCTGCGTAGACAGCGCCAAAGTGCGCGTTCTGCGTCTGTCAGCTCTTTGCGTAATGCGCGCGCATGGGTGCGTGTGACAGTGGGTAATGGTGGTTTGATTTTCATCGCTCCACCGTACCCTCACCCCAACCCCTCTCCCGCAGGGAGAGGGGCTTTGACTACGTGCGTCTTCGTTGCTGTGTGTTGTCAGAAAAATGCCTTGACTGGTCGTGCTTGATCGCGACCACTTGCCGCTCGCTTCGTCGGATCCGTACCGGAACCACATCCGACATCACGGGCAGCCAGGCGCGGCACCGCAACAATCTGCACCACTCAAAACCGCACCGAAGCAATTAATGGCAGCAACCACAAATCCCGAGTAGCGAATCACCCATCCCGGCTATCAAAGCACCCCACGCTTCATCTGATCGCGCTCGATGCTTTCGAACAAGGCCTGGAAGTTGCCTTCGCCGAAGCCTTCATTGCCCTTGCGCTGGATGATCTCGAAGAAGATCGGGCCGATGCAGTTGGTGGTGAAGATCTGCAGCAACTTGCGCTGCTTGGTGTCCACGTCGGCGTCGATCAGGATCTTGTTGCGGCGCAGGCGCTCGACGTCTTCACCATGATCGGGAATGCGCAGGTCAACCACATCGAAATAGGTGTCCGGCGTGTCCAGGAATGTGACGCCGGCAGCGCGCATCCGTTCCACCGAGGTGTAGATGTCGTCGGTGAAGCAGGCGATGTGCTGGATGCCTTCGCCCTGATAAGCGTCCAGGTATTCGTTGATCTGGCTCTTCGGGTCGGAGGACTCATTGAGCGGAATGCGCACGATGCCGTCCGGGGCGGTCATCGCCTTGGACACCAGGCCGGTCTTGGCGCCCTTGATGTCGAAGTAGCGGATCTCGCGGAAGTTGAACAGCCGCTCGTAGTAATCCGACCACTGCTGCATGTTGCCGAAGTACAGGTTGTGGGTCAGGTGGTCGATGAAGGTGAGCCCGAAGCCGGCCGGATGCTGGTCGGCGCCTTCGATTGCCTCGTAGTCGGCGTCGTAGATGCTCCCCGCCTCGCCGTAGCGGTCCACCAGGTACAGCATGCAATCGCCAATGCCCTTGACCACCGGCGCCGGCACCGCGCGCGTGTCGGGCTTGTTCTGCACGGCTTCGCCGCCGTTGCCGAGCACGGTCTGCAGCACGGTGTCGGCCGGGGTGCGGAAGCGGATCGCAAAACCGCAGGCACACGGGCCGTGCGCGGCGGCGAAATCGGCCGCGAACGAATCCGGGTCTTCGTTGAGCAGGAAGTTCACCCCGCCCTGGCGATACACCGTGATCGGGCGGCTGCGGTGGCGCAACACCGCGGTGAAGCCCATCTTGCGGAAGTAGTCGTGCAACTGCACGGCCTGGCCGGCGGGGGCGGCGAATTCGACGAATTCGAACCCGTCGATGCCCATCGGATTTTCGAAGGTGGTGACCTGCATGCCCGGGTCCGGGCGCGTTGCAGTGGTGTTCGGTTGTGCGCTCATCGTCGTTTCTCCACGCTAGGGCGCCCGCGGGGCTATGCGGGGTGGCAGAAGACCCGCGAGAATGCGCAGGCCACCCTCCGTTTGTAGTTGCAAATGAAACCAAAATCAAGACACAGTGCAACATGAGCGATCTCGACACCCCCACACCATCGCCGCATCCCGTCCTGCTCAATCTCGAGCAGTTCCTGCCCTATCGCCTCAGCGTGCTGTCCAACCGCATCAGCGGCAACATCGCCAAGGTCTACGGCGACCGCTATGGCATGGCCATTCCCGAGTGGCGGGTGATCACCATCCTGGCACTGTATCCGGGCTCCTCGGCCAGTGAAGTGTCAGACCGCACGGCGATGGACAAAGTTGCCGTCAGCCGCGCGGTGGCGCGCCTGCTGGAACGGGGCTTCATCCGCCGCGAAACGCACGGCGACGACCGCCGCCGCTCGATGCTGGCGCTGTCGCCGGCCGGGCGCCAGGTGTACGAAACCGTGGCACCGCTGGTCAACGAGATGGAGCAGCGGCTGATGTCGGTGTTCAGCGCCGAAGAACAGCAGACGCTGGAACGGCTGATCGACCGCCTGGCCAAGGACGGGTTGCCGCGGATGGCCAGCAAGGACTGAGTGCGGGTCTGCGGTGCAGCTTCGGGGAGAAGCGCTGGTTCGGTCGTGCGCTGTGCGCCATCCGCGTTCTGGAAGAGAACGCCTGCGGTCTGTTTGATGCGCCGCATGGCGATGGCATGAGATTGTCGCGGCCAGCATTGCATGTGCTGTGGCGTTGGCCTGCGACGTGTGCCGCGACCCGCGGCTACGCGAGCAGAGCCGCGCGGTCTTGCGCAGTCACAGGTTCGCCGCCCACTGCGCCGCTTCCCGTGCGCGCATTCGCAGCCGGCGTCATCGCGCCATTCCCGGCAGAGCGCGGTGCGTTGCGTTGCGTTGCGCTAGACAGCACGTCCCTGCACCACCGCATCGGGTATCTACGCTGCTGGGCGTCCACTGCCACGCACCTGCACGCCCGGATCGGCTTGGGCACATGCGGCACGCAGCGTCCCAGCAAGCCACCCTCAACAAAAACCCCCGCACTGGCGGGGGTTTTGTTTTAACTCCAGCAGGAACCGTGCTCAGGCGTCCGGCGGTGCCCACTGCTTGAGAAAGTCGAACAGCTTCTTGCGGTCGTAGCCATCGCCCTTGCGCAGTTCCGGGCCGGCCTGCAGCGTCAGCGGCTTGCCGTTGTTGTCCAGCACCAGCAGCGAGGGGAAGTCGTTGAGCTGGGCGAACTGCGACAGGAACGCGGCATTCTCGTTGGACGCATCGCGGTTGACCTTGACCACCACGAAATGCGCGTCGCGGAAGCTGCGCAGCTCCGCATCGCCGCCCATCACCTCGTCCAGTGCCTGGCACGGCGCGCACGCGGCATTGCCGACATTGAGCACGATGCGCTTGCCACCGCGCTTGGCTTCGACCTTGGCCGTTTCCAGATCCGCTGCCGGATCGCGCGAGGGGTCGTACTGCGCATTGAGCGCAGCGGCCGCAGCGATATCCGCCGCGGTGGGCGTGTTGCCCGAGGACACCGGCTGGCTGGGATCGGCGCTGGGCGGTTTCTGCATGGAGGTGTCCAGCGGCCGTGGCGCCTGTTGCTGGTCGGTGGGCTGCCCGCAGGCGCTCAACAGACCTGCCATCAGCAGGCCACAGACAGTCACTTTGATCGGCATTGCGGTTCTCCTCACTTCACACCATGCATCAGTTTGTTGATCAACGGCGCGATCAGGAACAGCAACGCGCCAGCGCCCAGCAGGGCCCAGAACCCGAAGGTATACCCGCCCAGGGCCGAGGACACGCTCATGCCTTCGCTACCGCTGACATGACCGGCAAAAATGCCCGACAGGTTGTTGCCGATGCCGGTAGACAAAAACCAGCCGCCCATCCCGAAACCGACCAGGCGTACCGGGGCCAGCTTGGTCACCATCGACAGGCCGATCGGCGACAGGCACAGCTCACCCACCGACTGAATCACGTAGACCATGAACAAGGTCCAGAACGGGATCTTGCCGGCGTCGCTCACCAGGCTGGAAAGCGCAAACATCAGCAGCAGGAACGCCAGGCCGTTGAAGATCAGGCCCAGGCCGAACTTGCGCGGAATGGACGGATTGAAGCGGCCGGACTTGACCCAGATCCAGGCGATCACCGGCGCCAGGGCGATGATGGCGATGGAGTTCACCGACTGGAACCAGGCGGTGGGGAAGGTCCAATCGCCGAAGGTGCGGTTGACGATGTTGTCGGCCAGGAAGGTGAACGAGCTGCCGGCCTGTTCGAAGAACATCCAGAACAGCACGTTGAAGGCGAAGATGATCAGCATCGCGATGACCTTGTCGCGCTGCACCTTGCCCTCGCGGATGCCTTCGATCAACAGCAGCACCGACAGGCCGATGAACAGCACCGTGAGCACCGCCTGCAGCACATCCGCGCCGACTGCCAGCAGGAAATACACCACCGGGATCGACACCAGGCAGCCGCCCAGCACCATCAGCACACGGCCCATGCCCTGCGCGTTGGGCGCCGGTGCGCCGATGCCGGCCAGCTGACGGCGGCCGATCCAGAACCAGACCAGGCTGATCAGCATGCCCACGCCCGAGGCCATGAACACCATCTTGTAGGACGGCATGGCTTCGGTGCCGAAGACCTTTTCGGCCAGCAGCTGGGTCAGCACCGGCGAGATCATCGCGCCGAGGTTGATGCCCATGTAGAAGATGGTGAACCCGCTGTCGCGGCGCGGGTCGGCCACCGAATACAGCTTGCCGACCATGGTGGAGATGTTGGGTTTGAACAGCCCGTTGCCCACCACGACCGTGGCCAGGCCGATCTCGAACACCACATGGTTGGGCACCGCGATCAGGAACAGGCCCGTGGCCATCACCGCCGCGCCCACCAGGATGGAGCGCTGGTAGCCGAGCACGCGGTCGGCCACGTAGCCGCCGAAGATCGCCGCCGCGTACACCAGCGCCAGATAGGCGCCGTAGGTGCGCCCGGCCGGGGCCTGGCCGCTGGCTTCGCCGCCGAAGAACTGCGCCACGATGTACAGCACCAGCGCCCAACGAATGCCGTAGAACGCAAAACGTTCCCAGAATTCGGTCATGAACAGCATCCACAGCGGCCGGGGGTGGCCGAGCAAGGTGGGGAACTGGGGAGGCGCAGGCGGTTGCGGCGGAGTGGAGGCGGAAGTCGGCGCGGCAGCGTCAACGCTCATGAAGTGTCCCTTGCGTATTCAGTAATGGCTGGGTGCCTGGGACGAACCCGGGGCGACGCGCGAGGATCACTTAGACGTCATGTACGCGTCAAATTCGCCGGACTCGGCGACCGGATGGGGATGGGTGGAAACGCCCGCATCTCCCACCGCCGCATGCCCGCTTCCCCTTCTCCCGCTGGGAGAAGGTGCCCGCAGGGCGGATGAGGGTGCGATGTCGCTGGGTGGTGCCGATCGCCGAAGTACGAGCATCAGCAAGTAGCTGATCCCGGGGATGAGGCCCGTACCCTCACCCCAACCCCTCTCCCGCCGGGAGAGGGGCTTCGAGCGACTTCTCCACTAAGTACTTTCCCGGGTAAGTGCTCTCCCGAGCTTCAGCGCCCCCCCTGCGTTGCCAAGCTTTTGCCTCGCTCAGCGCTTCCCAGCGTCCGCACTCCCCTGCGGCGGTCGGTTGTCCACGCCTACGGACGTACGCACGTCGAACAGCTCCGGGAAAAAGGTCAGTGCCAGGGCCTGCTGCAGGAACCCCACGCCACTGGAGCCGCCGGTGCCGCGTTTGAAGCCGATCACCCGCATCACCGTGCGCATGTGCCGGAAGCGCCACAGCTGGAATTGGGTTTCCACATCCACCAGGTCTTCGCACAGCGAATATTCGCGCCAGTAGCGGTCGGTATTTTCGTAGATGCGCTCGAACACCGGCCGCAGCGTGTCGTCGGCCACGTGCGCAGCGGTCCAGTCGCGGGCCTGGTATTGCTGCGGAATCGCATGCCCGAAGCGCGCCAGGTAACGCAGGAATTCTTCGTACAGGCTCGGGGCTTCCAGTACTTCGCGCAGCCGTGCCTGGCCGGCAGGGTCATAGGCGAACACCTGCAGCATCTGCGGATTCTTGTTGCCCAGCAGGAACTCGATGTAGCGGTATTGCAGCGACTGGAAGCCCGATGAGGGGCCGAGCACATCGCGAAAGCCCATGTACTCGCTGGGGGTCAGCGTTTCCAGCACCGACCATTGCTCGGTCAGCTGGCGCAGCACCTGCTTGCTGCGCGCCAGCACCTTGCGGCATTGCCAGACCTCGTCGCGCTGCAGGTGCACGATGGCCGCGCGCAGCTCGTGGGCCAGCAGTTTCAGCCACAGCTCGGAGGTCTGATGCTGGATGATGAACAGCATTTCGTCGTGGTGCGCCGGCTCGGACAAGGGCTGCTGCGCACTCAGCAACTGGTCCAGGCGCAGGTAGCCGCCGTAGGTCAGCCGCCCTTCCAGATCGGTGTGGATGCCGGGTTCCAGGTCACGCAGGTTCTTGTCGACGGGCATGGCGATGCAAATGGATCGGGCCGGTCAGGGTAGCTCAGCGGCGGGGATTGGGGATTGGGGATTGGGGATTGGGGATTGGGGATTGGGGATTGGGGATTGGGGATTGGCGGTTGGCGGTTGGCGGTTGGCGGTTGAGAGTGGATGGGCGTCGCCGCCGGGATGGAACCGAACTGCGCCGGTGCCGTCCAGGTCGGTAACCATTCGAGGCGTGGCCCCAGTGAATGCGCATCCCGGGTGGCCGGGATGGATGAACCAGGCGTCCGTTGCTCGTCCGCACCCGGTGCGAGGGCGTGGATGCCTGCGGCGTCTGGTTGGCGCCCGTTCCGGGGCCGGGCGAGCACAGCCCGCATTGCCTGGCTACCTGGCTGCTTTCAGCGCTGGGCCGCCGTGCTCGGGCGCAAGCTGGCTGCCCGCACAGCGTGCCGCGCGAGACACGGCCACTCATCGGACGCCGCACGTCCGGGCGTGGCAGACGGGGAGGTGTTTCGCTTCTGAACCACCCGGCCAGCCGCCAGCGCAGTCGCAGCCACTGCGCCGGTGTCACCGTATCGTCAACCTAGGTCTGCAAATTCATGCAGAATCGAACAGCGCTGCCGGCCAGGGACGTGGCCGGACCAGGGGAGCGCTCCACGTCTCAAGGATCAGGGGACTCTCATCTCATGCAAGTGTTGCAGCGTCGTGCAGCCTTATTCGTCTGTGCGCTGGCGTTTGCCGGCCACGCCAGCGCCGAAGTCGTCATCAGCCAGGTCTACGGCGGTGGCGGCAACAGTGGCGCCACCCTCCGCAGCGATTTCATCGAGCTGCACAACACCGGCACCACCACGGTCAGCCTGGACGGCTGGTCGGTGCAATACGCCTCGGCCGCCGGCAGCAGCTGGCAGACCACACCACTGGCGGGCGCAGTGCCGGCCGGTGGCTATTACCTGATCAAACAGGCCGATGGCAGCGGCGGCAGCGTTGCGCTGCCCACGCCCGATGCCACCGGCACGCTGGCCATGAGCGGCACTGCCGGCAAGGTGGCGTTGCGCAACAGCACCGCCGCGCTGAGCGGCACCTGCCCCACCGAATACGCTGATCTGGTCGGCTACGGCAGCAATGCCAGCTGCGCCGAAGGCAACGCGCCCGCCCCGGCGCCCAGCAACACGCTGGCGGTGCTGCGCGGCGGCGAAGGCTGCAGCGACACCAACAACAACGCCGCCGATTTCGCCGCTGGCGCCCCGGCCCCGCGCAATGCCGCCAGCGGCGCACGGCTGTGCAGCGGTGGCGGCCAGCCGATCGCCACGCTGGCCGATGTCAGCCAGGCCGAAGGCAACGCCGGCAGCCGCAGCGTCGTGTTCACGCTGAGCCTGAGCCAGCCGGCCGGTGCCGGTGGCGTGCGCTTCACCGCCGCTACCGCCAATGGCACCGCCGTGGCCGGCAGCGACTACGTCGCCCTGCCCGCCACCAGCGTGCAGATCGCCGCAGGCGAGCGCGCTGCCACCGTCGCGGTAGAGGTGCTGGGTGACATCACGCCCGAACCCGATGAAACCTTCACCCTGCAGATCAGCGGCCTCACCGGCGCGCTGCCGGCTACGCTGAGCGCCACCGGCACCATCGTCAACGACGATTTCCAGCTGCTGCCGATCCATGCCATCCAGGGCAAGGGCGCACGCTCGCCGCTGGAAGGCCAGGTGGCGGCGACCTCCGGGATCGTCACTGCGCGCCGCAGCGCCGGTTTCTTCCTGCAGGCGCCCACGGCCGAAGCCGATGCCGACCAGGCCACCTCCGAAGGCGTCTACGTCTATACCGGCAGCGCCCCGCCGGACACCGCCGCCATCGGCAACCGGGTGCGCGTGCAGGGCACGGTGATCGAATACGTGCCCACCGCCGACCCGACCCAGCCGCCGCTGACCGAAATTGGCGGCACCCTGACCGTGCTGCTGGATTCCACCGGCAACGCGCTGCCTGAGCCCGTGCTGCTGAGCCCGGCCCTGCCCAACCCGAATGGCGCCTTTGATCAGCTCGAAGCGCTGGAAGGCATGCGCGTGGCGGCGCCCAGCCTCACCGTCAATGCGCCCACCGGCGGCAACGTCAACGAGACCACCGCCACCGCCACCAGCAACGGCGTGTTCCATGCGGTGGTCACCGGCTTGCCGCGTGCCTTCCGCGAGCCCGGCGTGCAGTTGCCCGACCCGCTGCCGGCCGGCTCGCCCGCTGGGGTGCCGCGCTGGAATACCAATCCGGAAGTGATCGCCGTCGGCAGTGCCGGCGTGGGCGCCGAGCGGCTGGATCTGGCATCGGGCTGTGTGGTGATCGGTGCCACCGGCCCGCTGGATTACAGCTTCCGCCGCTACACGCTGTATCCGGAACGCACCCCGCAAGTGAACTGCAACGGTGCCGACCAGCCGCGCCCGGCACCGATGCCGCAGGCCGACGACGTGGCCGTGGCCACCTACAACATGGAGCGCTTCTTCGACGACCAGAACGACCCGGCGATCGGTGAACCGGTGCTCACCCCGGCTGCATTCCAGGCCCGCCTCAACAAGGCCTCGCTGGCGATCCGCAACTACCTGCACACGCCCGACATCCTGGGCACGGTGGAAGTGGAAAACATCAGCGTGCTGCAGACCCTGGCTGCCCGCATCAACGCCGACGCCGTGGCCGCCGGCCAGCAGGATCCCAAGTACGTGGCGTATCTGCAGGAAGGCAATGACGTTGGCGGCATCGACGTCGGCTTCCTGGTCAAGACCGCCGACGTCAGCGGCGGTGTACCGCGCGTCGAAGTGGTTTCGGTGGCGCAGGAAGGCAAGGCCACCACCTGGACCGAACCGGGCGGCGCGGTGAGCCTGCTCAACGACCGCCCGCCGCTGGTGCTCAGCACCCGCGTGCATCAGGCCGACGGCCGCGTGCTGCCGCTGACCACCATCGTGGTGCATCAGCGTTCGCTCAACGGCGCCGAAACCGATGACGCCGCCGGCACCCGCATCCGTGCCAAGCGCCAGGCGCAGGCCAGCTACCTGGCGCGTTTGCTGCAGGCGCGCCAGCAGCAGGATCCGGCCGAACGCGTGCTGGTGATGGGCGACTTCAACGCGTTCGAGTTCAACGATGGCTATGTGGACGCAATGGGCACGGTCACCGGCAAGCCGGCAGCGGATGCGCAGACGGTGGTCAGCGGTGATGGCATCGATCTGGTCGACCCGGACTACACCGACCTGACCTGGTTCAACACACCGGACCAGAGTTACTCCTACGCGTTCGATGGCAACGTGCAGTCGCTGGACCACATCCTGGCCAACGACGCCTTGATGCGCGCATCCAACATCGCCTCGTTGTCGGTGGGCCATGCACGCATCAATGCCGACTTCCCCGGCACCGCGCGCAACGATGCCAATACGCCCACCCGCCTGTCCGATCACGACCCCACCGTGGTGCTGTTGCGCATGACGCCGCAGGTGAATGCAGACATGCGCGTGGCGGTCACTGCAGCACGTGATCAGGTGCTCGAAGGCGAGCGCATCGACTACACCGTGGATGTGGAAAACGGCGGTCCGAACAGCGCGGCATTCCCCGCTGTGGCATTGGCGTTTGATGCAGCTGTGAGTCCGCGTGTAACCGCGGCGCCGGGCTGGACTTGCAACCCGCCTGAAACCGGTGGCCAGACCGTGGTCACCTGCACCGCGCCGCTCCTGGCCGCCGGCAACGCGCAGAGCTTCACCGTGCAGCTGGATGCCGGTGCGGACCTGGCGGGTCGCACCCTTACCCTGGCCGCCTCGGTCGCCTCGCAATCGCCCGACCCGCAGCCGGACAACAACACCGACACCGCCAAGGTGGCCGTGCAGGCCCGGTTGCGCAGCGATCTGGCGGTGCGTCTGGAAGGCCCCGCCAGCCTGCCGACCACCGCCTTCAACGCGAGCTATCGCGTGCTGGTGGACAACCGCGGCAACGCACCGGCAACCGGCGTCAGCGTGCGCGTGGAGGGCAACACGCTGTCTGCGCTGTCGCTGCTGGTGCCCCCACGCGGCTGGCGCTGCGACAAGCAGCTGCAGTCGCTGCGCAGTGCGGTGTTCGTCTGCACCACTGCGGCTGCGCTGCAGCCCGGTGCGCAGACCGCCTTCCAGCTGACCGTGGCGACCAAGCCGATCCCGGCCGAACGCGCGGTGCAGGTGCAGGCCACGGCCAGCTCCAGTTCACCGGATACGAACCCGGCCGACAACGCTGCGCGGATCAGCACTCCGATTGGAGGCGGCGCCGGGCGGCGTTGATCGCACTGCAACACGTCGCAGTTTTCAACTGTGGCAAAGGGCGCGGCCTGGTCCGCGCCCTTTTTTTTGTGCAACCCAGCATCATTGTGTGCTGCGGTGCAGGACAGCTTTTTGCTTCGCCGTCCTTAACATCGCAACTCATATCATTTGAAACTTCTTGATGAAGGTGTCGCCGCAATGAGCGTAGCCGCGCAGTTCGAAATCGAATATCTGCAATACATGGACGCGGACGGCCAACTGGTCCGCGACGATCTGCCGGCCGACGCCGCCAACCCGCAACAGTTGCTCGCCCTGTTCAAGCGCATGCTGTTCGTGCGCACCTTCGACAGCAAGTCGATCGCGCTGCAGCGCACCGGCAAGCTCGGCACCTACGCCGCCAGCCTGGGCCACGAGGCCACCCATGTGGGCATCGGTGCCTCGATGCGCAGCGGCGATGTGTTCGCGCCCAGCTACCGTGAGTACGGCACCATGTTCGAACGCGGCGTGCGTCCACGCGATGTGCTGCTGTACTGGGGCGGCGACGAGCGCGGCAGCGACTACCCGCGCGACGCCGATGCGGCGATCGACTTCCCGATCTGCGTGCCGATTTCCACCCAATGCCTGCACGCGGCCGGCGCGGCGCTGTCGTTCAAGCTGCAGGGCAAGGCGCAGGTGGCAGTGGCGTGCTGCGGCGATGGCGGCAGCTCCAAGACCGACTTCTACGCCGCGCTCAACTCGGCCGGCGCCTACACGCTGCCGCTGATCCTGTGCGTGATCAACAACGGCTGGGCGATCTCGGTGCCGCGCTCGGCGCAGACCGGTGCGCAGACGCTGGCACAGAAGGGCCTGGCCGGCGGCCTGCATTGCCTGCAGGTGGACGGTAACGACCTCATCGCCGTGCTCGAAGCCATGCGCCAGGCACGTGCGCGCGCCCTGGCCGGCGATGGCGGCACCGTGATCGAATTCCTCACCTATCGCCTCACCGACCACACCACCGCCGACGACGCCCGCCGCTACCGTGGCGAGGAAGAAGTGAAGCAGGCCTGGGCACGCGAACCGATGCTGCGCCTGCGCCGCTACCTCACCGCGCAAGGTCTGTGGGACGAGGCGCAGGAAGACGCCTGGAAGGCCGAGTGCGGCGCGCGCATCGACGAAGAGGTCAATGCGTATCTCAATACCCCGGTGCAGCCGGTGGAAGCGATGTTCGATTATCTGTACGGCGACCCGCCGGCCGAACTGCTGGCCCAGCGCGCCGAGGTCATCGCCCTGGAGGCCCGTCATGGATGAGCTCAACCACGCACAGCTCGCCGGCTCACAGCAGGCCAGTGCCCCTTACAACGCCGCTGCCACGCGCGGAGAGATCGCCATGAGTTCGCCCATCACCCTGATCGAAGCCATCACCCAGGCGCTGGCCTGGGAGCTGGAACACGACCCCGCGGTGCTGGTGCTGGGCGAGGACGTGGGCGTCAACGGCGGCGTGTTCCGCGCCACCGCCGGCCTGCAGCAGCGCTTCGGCAGCGCGCGCGTGCTCGACACGCCGCTGGATGAAACCACCATCGCCGGGCTGAGCGTCGGCCTGGCCGCGCAAGGCATGAAGCCGGTGGCCGAAGCGCAGTTCGACGGCTTCGTGTATCCCATGGTCGATCACCTGATCTGCCACGCCGCACGCCTGCGCAACCGCACCCGTGGCCGCCTGCATTGCCCGATGGTGCTGCGCGTGCCGTGGGGCGGCGGCATCCGCGCACCGGAACACCACAGCGAAGCCAACGAAGCCATCTTCACCAACGTGCCCGGTTTGCGCGTGGTGTTGCCGTCTTCGCCGCAACGCGCGTATAGCCTGTTGCTGGCTGCGATCCGCGACCCGGATCCGGTGATCTACATGGAGCCCAAGCGCATCTACCGCCAGTACAAGGAAGTGGTGGCCAATGATGGCGAAGCGCTGCCGCTGGATGTCTGCTTCGTGCTGCGCGACGGCACCGACGTCACCCTGGTGACCTGGGGCGCGCAGGTGAAGGAAGCACTGGAAGCAGCCGACAAACTGGCCGGCGAAGGCATCAGCGCCGAAGTCATCGACGTGGCCACGCTGCGCCCGCTGGATTTCGACACCATTGCTGAATCGGTGGCCAAGACGGGCCGCTGCGTGATCGTGCAGGAAGCCCCGCGCACCGCCGGTTTCGGTGCGGAGATCGCTGCGCAGCTTGCCGAAAAGTCGATGTATGACCTGCTCGCCCCGGTGGAACGGGTGACCGGCTATGACACGCATATCCCGCTGTTCCGGCTGGAGATGAAGTTCCTGCCCAGCGTGGAGCGCATCGTCACCGCCGCCCGCCGCGCGGCGGCTGCAGGCTGACATGCGCGCCCGCCTGCTTTGCGACTACCGCGCCGCTTACGCCAACCCGATCCGCTTCCATGCCGGCCAGCAGGTCGCCATTGGGGTGCGCGATGAAGAATGGCCGGCGTTTGCCTGGGTGAACACCGGCGAAGGCCATGCCGGCTGGGCGCCGGTGGCCTGGCTGCGCCCGCTGGGCGACGGCCTGGCTGAAGCGCTGCGTGATTACGATGCACGCGAGCTCGATGCCCACCAGGGCGAGCACGTGCTGCTGCATTACGAACACGGGGGGTGGTGGTGGTCCGAGCGTGCCGATGGCACGCAGGGCTGGCTGCCGGCCGCCGACCTCGAACTCCTCGACGACACCACGCCGCAGTTGCAGACGGCGCAAGAGAACCTGCCATGAGCGAAGCCAAGAATTTCCACCTGCCCGACCTGGGCGAAGGCCTGCCCGACGCCACCATCGTCGAATGGTTCGTCAAGGAGGGCGACCCCGTGCGCCTGGACGACCCGCTGGTGTCGATGGAGACCGCCAAGGCGGTGGTCGAAGTGCCCTCGCCGTTCTCCGGCACCGTGGTCAAGCTGGCCGGCGCGGCCGGCGATGTGATCACCACCGGCGCGGTGCTGGCGCAGTTCGCGCTGGATGCCTCGCAGCCGCAGCGTGCCGACGGCCAGGACACCGGCCACGGGCATGGCCATGGCGCGCCTGCCGCAGCGCCGCCCCCGAGCACTGGCGAAAGCGCGGCCGGCCCCACCACCCGCGTGGTGGCCTCCGATGAGGGCGGCGAGATTGCCGATGCCGACAGCGACGGTGGCCGCGACGATGCGGGCACCGTGGTCGGCGCGATGCAGAGCTCCAACGCCGTGCAGAGCGAGCAGGCCATCGCCGTGGGTGGAGTGCGCGCCATGCCGGTGGTGCGCGCGCTCGCACGCAAGTTGCGCGTGGACCTGACCCAGGTGCGCGCCACCGGCCCCGATGGCACGGTGACGCTGGCAGACGTGAAGCAGGCGGCTGCGGCAGGCACGGCGCAGGCCGTGCGCGGCGCAGTGATCGCACCAATCGGCGGCGCAGCGGCGGCAAGCCTTGGCGGTGATCATGGGCAGCGCCCGGCCGCAGCCGGCACGACGTTGCCGCAGGCCAGCAACATCACGCGCACCGCCGACCAGGCGCGCTCCACGCTATCGGCCAGCGGCAAGCCGATGCGCACGCAATCGCCGGGCACCCTGGTCAAGGGCCAACCCGAGCAACTCAAGGGCGTGCGCCGCAACATGGCACGCGTGATGGCCGATGCGCACAGCAAGGTGGTGCCCACCACGCTCAACGACGACGCCGACCTGCACGCCTGGCAACCCGGCAACGACGTCACAGTGCGCCTGGTGCGCGGCATCGTGCGCGCCTGCCAGGCCGTGCCCGCGCTCAACGCCTGGTTCGACGGCGAGGCGCTGAGCCGCACGCTGCACCCGCAGGTGGACATCGGCATTGCGGTAGACACCGAAGAAGGCCTGTTGGTGCCGGCACTGCGCAACGCCGACATGCTGGATGCGCATGGCATTCGCGAAGGCGTCAACCGGCTGCGCCAGCAGGTGGAAAGCCGCAGCATCGCCGCGTCCGAACTGAGCGGCTACACCATCTCGCTGTCCAACTTCGGCATGTTTGCCGGCCGCTACGCCACGCCGGTGGTGGTGCCGCCCTGCGTGGCGATCGTGGCCGCCGGCCGCGCGCGCTACCAGCTCACCCCGGTGATGGGCGGAGTGGAAACCCACAAGGTGATGCCGCTGTCGCTGACCTTCGATCACCGCGCCGCCACCGGCGGTGAAGCGGCGCGCTTCCTGCGCGCCTTGCTGGACGATCTGGCGTTGGCCAACTGAGCACTGTCTTTTTTGCCATGTAGCACGATGTGCGTCACCGTGACAGCGGCAACATTGGCCGCTGTCCGATGCACATGCTGCACCGGCCCGGAACACTCATTCACGCCGATGTGCGCCTTCATCCCGAGATACCACTGCTTGCCCTCTCGGCGTGATGCATCTCAGGGTCGCGCGCGTGATCGGCGCTTTTGGTCGAACCGGGCGCAGCGATCCGCGTCGCATCGACGATCGTCCCGGGACGTAGACTCTGGCCCTTGCGCGTCAGAGGCGCGTTGACCGCTTCCAGCAACACCATGGGCCTCCAGCAAGCGTCGAAAGTTGAGAATCGTGGTCTCGTCGAGAATGTCGTCCAACCCACCGAGCTGGGCAAATCGCCGCAAGGTCGGAATCTCGTGCAGCGCTTCTTCCCTCGCAGGATCGCTCAACGCATACCCCTGCTGCAGCAGATGATCCGCAATATCGTCGCCAGTGCGTAGGGCTGCCGCCCTGGCCGCCCCGACGCCGGATAGTGCGGCGCGATCAGCCCGAGCAGTTTCTGCCACGCAACGACCTGCTCCATCTCGGCCAGGAAGATCTCGTGCCGGGTCTGCTTGCGCTTGCCCAGGCTCTCGGTGTCACTGAACATCAGTTGCATGGATCACTCATCAACATGAGGCGGGCAATTTCGTGTATCTGTGGCGCCTTGTTCAGAGGCTCCTTAGCCAAACGCCTTATAACTCAGACCGCGCTGCAATATTGGAACGCGTATGCGACCGGGCCGACAATTTGTCGGCCCGGCTAAGACAGGTTTATCTTTAATTTCTAACCTTTATAACCATTATTTTTTAATAAGTCTTTGTATGCAGCATATAGTTTTGGATCTCTCTTAGTAGACCTCTTGACATCGCTGGGAAGACCTCGCGGATACGTAGCGTAGAGCTGGCCTGCGCTGTAACTAAGTGCAGTGTCATCACTCAGCACAATACCAGGCTTTCGATCCTCGCGAGGCAAATCGTGAACAGTGGGCTCCTCTGTCGAGAATCTGACATTTAAGAGCTCTCCACGCCGACGATGGCGACTACTCATGTGTTGCAGACCGCTGAACTGAGCAGACGGAGGTGGATTCGAAGGTTGTCCCTGCTGCGGTGGCGAGCTTTCTGGATTGCTTTCATGGGAGTAGTTATAGCTACTGCTTGATGCGCCACGAATCGGACTTGTCATGTAAAAAAATCTCCACGATTAAGGCTTATTGCAGCGCCAATAAGAAATACAATTTTCACCTCAGTATGACGCCGCAACGTCAATATTCCTCCATGTTTAGATTCTTTTCTTTTTGCACCAGGAATATTTGTTGCGAGAAGCGAAATTTACAGATGATTGCATCAACTTAAGCAAAGGTGATATTGCACTCTTTGCAAATGGCGACCACCGCAAAAGAGTGTGCCACTCGGCGCATACATGCCATTGGCAAGCCGGCAGGCTGCCCACAGCCACGCTGACAAGTCGCGATGGCGACCACACCTTGAACGGATAAAGCGGCCTCGCTACATCCCTTTAACTGGAAAGCGCGTTATGTGCCTGCGTTGTCGCTTCTGCAACAACGCGTTTTTTCGGCGCCGACTGGCAGTAGCACCGTGCCGTCGCCCACGACTCTGCACTGGTGCATTTGCCTCTGCGCGCAGGAAGTCGCCTCTGCGCATGAAGTGGACCCTGCCGTCGGCAATCTTTGCTTCCATAACGTGATACCACCACTTTTAGAAACAAGAATTTCTACCTAGCATTCATCGCCAGTCAAACAACGCGCGCAGTTAGAACGTATTGCCCATAGGCGAAGCATTGCATCGTCCGTGTGCATCTCCGGAAGGTCTTCATCAATTCGGACCGCTTGAGCAACGCTGCGCTAGGGAAGGTCTGAACATTGAGTCCTGAGAGTGCGCGATGTCGCCTCGTTCCGGAGAGTCGCGCGTGGATCTTCAGATTTTTCGCCACTTCTGGCGCTTTCCGTGGGAAACACCCGGGTCACAGGCGCACGCTCCCCATAGCCTGACCCACCCCGGGAGACCGGGCCACGGCCAAGGCGAAGTCGCATTGGGCGCAGCACACCTCGGGTCGACACACCGGTTGTTGCCACTGCCGCTTGGCGGCGCCGTGGAGCGCCATGCGCGGCTAGCGCACCTGCACTTCGTTTCGGCATGCACGCCGTCGACAATGCGCGGATAATCGCGCGATGTCACTGAAAGCAGATTTGCTGTCGCTACAGCTACAGCCCGTGTTCGAGTCCGCGCTCGCCAGGGCCGGTGTGCGTGCGCTCACGCCGATCCAGGTCGCGATGATTCCGCCGATGCTGGCCGCACGCGACCTGATCGCCACCGCGCAGACCGGCTCGGGCAAGACCCTGGCGTATGCCTTGCCGCTGCTGCAGCAGCGCCTGCAGGCGCCGGAACAGGCGCCGCGCGTGCTGGGCGGGCTGATCCTGGTACCGACGCGTGAGCTGGTCGCGCAGGTCGCGCACACCCTGCTGTCGCTGGCCGCCGCCTTGCCGCGACGGCTGAAGATCGTCGCCGCCACCGGCGGTGAAGCCATCAATCCGCAGCTGATGGCCTTGCGCGGTGGCGCCGACATCGTCATCGCCACCCCGGGGCGGCTGCTGGACCTGGTGACGCACAATGCGCTGCGCCTCTCGCAGGTAAGCACGCTGGTGCTGGACGAAGCCGATCGCCTGCTCGACCTGGGCTTTGGCGCCGAGCTCGATCGCATCCTGGCCTTGCTGCCTGCCCAGCGGCAAAGCGTGCTGGTCTCGGCCACCTTCCCAGCCGCCATCGCGTCGCTGGCCAAGCGTCGCCTGCGCGATCCGTTGCGCATCACCCTCGGCGCCACGCCCGAACAGGCACCGGCGATCGCGCAACGCGCCATCGCAGTGGATGCCGGCCAACGTACGCAGCTGCTGCGCCACCTGCTGCTGGAACACGGATGGCCGCAACTGCTGGTCTTCGTCACCAGCCGCCACGGCGCCGACAAGGTTGCCGAGAAACTGAGCAAGACCGGCATCGCCGCCTTGCCGCTGCACGGCGAATTGAGCCAGGGCCGCCGCGAACGCACGCTGCGCGCCTTCAAACAGGCGGACGTGCAGGTGCTGGTGGCCACCGACCTGGCCGGGCGCGGCATCGACATCGACGCCTTGCCGGCCGTGCTCAATTACGACCTGCCCCGCTCCACTGTCGACTACACCCACCGCATCGGCCGCACCGCACGCGCCGGTGCCAGCGGCGTGGCGATCAGCTTCGTCACGGCAGACAGCGCCCAGCAGTGGCGGCTGATCGAAAAACGCCAGGGCCTGCGCGTGCCGACCAGCGTGATCGAAGGGTTCGAGCCAACTCCGGTCCAGGCGCCTGCCCCCGACCATGCGTCCGGCGCAGCGGCGCAGCGGCGCGTGCAGCGGATGACAACGGCGGCATCAAGGGCAAGCGGCCGAGCAAGAAGGACAAATTACGTGCCGCGGCGCAGGCGCAGGCTGGCAAGCCGGGCTGAAAGTAGCGAACGTACCGGCGCGAGCAGTCCTAGCACCGGTGCGTGATGACTGCGCCCACACCGTCGCACTGCAGCGCGGGCTGGCCTGGCAACCGCCGGCCTTGGTAACCGAACGCGCACAGCATGCGTAAGCCGCAACCGCCCAGCAAAAACGCGCTGGCGCAACAGCGTCGGCCAGCCACGGCCCGCTCGAACCGCTGCGTCCGAGCGGTAAGTGTCCGCTACCAAGCACCAGGAGGGTTGGCCGATGGCAGCGTCCCCGTCGCTTCGCCAATAAGGACGCTCGCCAGCGTCAAGTCACCGCAGGCCTCCTGCACCCCTGCCAGTTGCCATCCGCAACGCGCGAGGCCTGGCTCGTCCATGCGATGCGGTCGACAATCCGCCAGCAACTGCTCGTCCCGCAGCGGTGCGCCGCCGACGGGACGACGATCACACCTCAATCCTGCTCGAAATCCAGTTCGCCATCACCGAACGCATGATCGTTCTGCGCGCGTGGCGTGCGCTTGCCCGGCTTGCGCAGGATTTCGACGAAGAACTGCTCGCCACCGTCGGCGACGAGTGCGTTGATCGAGCGGATCAGCTCGGCCGGCGGCAGCGCCACGGCACTGGCTTCATCCACACCGAAGCGCATCTCGAAGTCCCAGTAGTCCGCGCCGGCCGGCAGCTCCTTGCGGCGCTCGCGGCGGATGTACTTGCGGATATCGTGCTTGCTGGATTCCAGCAGACGATCGCGGTTCTTGCCTTCGAGGTTGAGCTGGTAGGTCTTGCGCATGGCGACATCGGTGCTGGGGACTGGCCGCCTATTGTGAGGCCAAGGCGGCATCCTCGGTGAATCCAGCATCAAGTGGCGCTGCAGAACCGCCAAATGGCGGCATGCGCGCCTGGACTGACGTAATCGCGCCGTACGGCCCAACCCCTGCGTTCCCAGCCGCATCGACGCCCTGACGCATCTCACCGCAGCCCGAGCTGCTTGCGCAGGCTGCCGTCCACCGCGCTGGCGGGCAGGAACCGGCGCAGCTTGCTCAGCAGCGATGCCTGCCCGGCGGGTGTGCGGCGCATGCGCCACCTGCCCAGGGCCGCCTCCACCACGGTGGCGGCCACGCCATGCGGTTCCGGCGCGGTGTCGATACTGTGCGTGACTGCCCGCGCCACCACGCCACGCTCGCGGTCGTAATCGGCAATGGTGGCCTGCACCACCGGCGAATTGCTGCCCAGGCTGGTTTTCGTATACGCAGGCTCCACCAGCGTCACGCGAATGCCGAATTGACGCAGCTCGTGATCCAGCGTTTCCGACAGCCCTTCCACCGCATGTTTGGAGGCGGCATACACGCCCATGTACGGCGCCGGCAGGAACCCCAGCACCGAGCTGACATTGACGATGCGGCCCTGGCCGCGTGCACGCATGTGCGGCAGCACGGCCTGCACGGTGCGTAGGATGCCGAGTAGGTTGATGTCGAATAATGCGGCCGCTTCGTCGACGCTGGTTTCTTCAATGGCACCGACAAGATTGGTGCCTGCGTTGTTGACCAGCACATCGATGCGGCCCGCGCGGGCGATGATGCCATCGACCGCACGCTGCACCGAAGCGGCATCGCGGATATCCATCTCCACCAGCTCCACGGCCGTCAACGGTGTGGCACCGGCCAGGTGACGCACGCTGCCGTAAACGAGGCAGCCGGCTCGGGCGAAGTGTTCTGCGGCGGCACGGCCAATGCCGGACGACACGCCCGTGATCAGCACAACGGTCTGCTGTTGCATTGCGGTTCCTTCAATCAAGAGAAAGACATCGGCGATACGCGTGCGCCTGCATGGCATGCGTTCGGAAGGTGGTGACGATGGCGCACGACATTGCGCTGCGACGGCACCGTGGCCACGGTCGCAGAAGTGCTTCATGCAGGCCGGGCAATGTCCGGTGCGTTATTCCCTTTGCCGGGATCGGGCCGGATCTTGAACCAGATCGAATACATCGCCGGCAGGAACACCAGGGTCAACACGGTGCCGGCCAACGTGCCGCCGATCAGCGTGTAGGCCAAGGTGCCCCAGAACACGGAATGGGTGAGTGGAATGAATGCCAGGATCGCCGCCAGTGCCGTCAGAATCACCGGACGCGCACGCTGCACGGTGGCTTCCACCAACGCATGGAACGGATCCAGACCCTCGGCTTCGTTGTGATGGATCTGTCCGATCAGGATCAGCGTGTTGCGCATCAGGATGCCCGACAGTGCAATCAATCCCACCAGCGCATTGATGCCGAACGGTTGCTGGAACAGGATCAAGGTCGGCACCACACCGATCAGTCCGAGCGGGCTGGTGAGAAACACCATCACCATCGCCGAGATCGAGCGCACTTGCAGGATGATGATGAGCAACGTGGCCGCCAGCATGATGGGGAACAGCGGCAGCATCGCGGCGGTGGCCTTGCCGGACTCCTCGATGGAGCCGGCCTCCTTGATCTGATATCCGCTGGGCAGTTTGTCGATGATCGGCTGCAGCTGCCTGGTGATCGCAGCCGAGACATCCGGCGGCTGCAGCGTGTCGTCGACATCGCCGCCCACCGTGATGGTCGGCACGCGATCGCGGCGCCGCATGACCGGCTCTTCCATGCGCACATCCACCTTACCTACCTGCGACAGCGGGACGCGTTGGCCGTTGCCGCCGGCCAGGGTGAAGTCGGCGATGCGTGCCGGATCCAGACGAGTATCGCCGGCCGACCGCGCCACCACCTGCACACTGCGGATATCCTCGCGCACCAGCGTGATCGGCACGCCGCTGAGCAGGAACTGCAACTGCTGGGCGACCGCGGCCGAGGTCAGCCCCACCGCCTGCAGGCGATCCTGGTCCAGGCTGAAATGCAGGGTCGGTGTGCGCACGCCCCAGTCGGTATTGACGGTGCGCAGCATCGGGCTGTCCTGCATCACCTGCATGACCTGCGCAGCGATGCCGCGCAGCACCGTCGGGTCCGGGCCGCTCACCCGGTAGGCGACCGGAAACTTCGAATACGGGCCGAAGGTCAATTGCGTCGCGCGCACGCGCGCTTCCGGTGCCAGGCCTTGCGCGATCGCCTCACGCAAGCGCAGCTTCAACGCATCGCGCTCGTGCTGGTCGTCGGTACGCACCACGATCTTTGCGAACGAGGGGTCCGGCAGTTCCGGACCCATCGCCAGGAAAAAGCGCGGCGCGCCCTGACCGATGTAGGCGGTCACGATCTTTGCTTCCTTCTGCTTGGACAGCCAGGCTTCCACCTTCGCGGCGGCCGTGCTGGTCTGGTTGATCGAGGTGCCGTACGGCAGCTGCACTTCGACCAGTACTTCGGGGCGGTCGGAGATCGGGAAGAACTGTTTCTTGACCACGCCCATGCCTAGGACCGACAGCACGAACAGCCCCAGCACCGAACCTGCCACCAGCCATTTGCGGGCAATCACACGTCCCAGTACATCGCGGAAACGGGTGTAGCGCGGGGTGTTGTACATCGCCTCGTGGCCGCCTTCGATCTTCTTCAGATCCGGCAGCAACTTGACGCCCAGATACGGCGTAAACACCACCGCCACCACCCACGAGGCGATCAACGCGATGCCGACGATCCAGAACATGTTGCTGGTGTATTCGCCCGCGGTGGAGGCGGCAAAGCCATTGGGCATGAAGCCCACCGCGGTCACCAGCGTGCCGGACAACATCGGTGCGGCGGTGTGGCTCCACGCATACGCCGAGGCCGCAACGCGGCCGTAGCCTTCTTCCATCTTCACCACCATCATTTCGATGGCAATGATGGCGTCGTCCACCAACAGGCCCAGCGCCAGAATCAACGAGCCCAGCGTAATGCGGTCGAAGTTCTTGCCAGTGGCCAGCATCACCACGAACACCGCCGCCAGCGTCAACGGCACCGCCGCTGCCACCACGATGCCGACGCGCCAGCCCATGCTGACGAAGCACACCAGCATCACCACCAGCAGCGCGACGAAGAACTTGGTCATGAACTCGCCCACCGACGCATCGATGTTGACCGCCTGGTCGGTGACCTTGCTCAGTTGCATGCCCAGCGGCAATTCGGCGTTGATGGCGCCCACTTCGGCGTCGAGCGACTTGCCCAGATCCAGGCCGTTCCAGCCATCGCGCATGATGATGCCCAGCAACAAGGCCGGCTCGCCGCCGCTGCGGATCATGAACGTGGACGGGTCTTCATAGCCACGTTTGACGGTGGCGATATCGGACAACTTCAGGCTGCGGCCCTGCACCACCAGCGGGGTATCACGGATCTTTTGCAGGTTGTCGAGCGCGCCGTCCAGGCGAATGAACACATCCGGCCCGCGCGTTTCCACCGAGCCGGCCGCCGTCAATGCATTTTGCGCATTGAGCGCGGCAAACACGTCCTGCGGGCTGACGCCCAGCGTGGCCAGGCGATCATGCGAGAACTCGACAAAGATGCGCTCGGGTTGTTCGCCGATGATGTTGACCTTCTTGACGCCGGGCACATGCAACAGGCGTTGGCGCATGGTTTCCGCGTCGCGGGCAAGCAGCCGTTGCGGCTCGCCCTTGGCCTTGAGCGCAAACAGCGCGAAGGTGACATCGGCATATTCGTCGTTGACCATCGGCCCGATCACACCGGCCGGCAGGTTGCCGGCTTCGTCGCCGACTTTCTTGCGCGCCTGGTAGAACTGCTCCTGCACTTCACCGGGCGGCGTGCTGTCCAGCAGCGTCAAGGTGGTGAATGCCAGGCCCGGGCGCGTATAGGTTTCGGTGCGGTCGTACCAGCGCAATTCCTGCATGCGCTTTTCGAGTTTTTCGGCCACCTGCTCCTGCATTTCCTGCGGCGTGGCGCCGGGCCAGGCAGTGATGATGGTCATGACCTTGACGGTGAACGCCGGGTCTTCCGCGCGCCCCAGCTTGAGGAAGGCCACCAGGCCCGCCAGCGAGATCAGCACGATCAGGAACAAGGTGATGGAGCGCTCGCGGACCGCCAGCGCGGAGAGATTGAAGCGGCCTTCGCTCACGGCTGCGCTCCTGCCGCAGGCGCGGGCTTGGCGGTGGCGCCGGCAACGCGTACGTGCTGCCCGTCGCGCAACAGATGCGCACCCAGCGCAACGATGCGCTCACCGCGCGCGAGCGTGCCGGCGACATTGGCGTGATCGTCATCCAAACGCAGCACCCGCACGGGCCGCCACGCCACCTTGGCCGGCGTGCCGGCGATCACCCACACGCCCGTGCCCTTGCCGGCATCGAACAGCGCGCCCAGCGGCACCTGCACCCCCGCCTGCGTGGTGGCGGCTTCGGGAATACGGATGCTCACCGTGGTGCCCAGGGGCGCGTCGGCCAAGGCGCCGCCAAGCACGTAGCGCGCCTCGAAGGTACGCGTGAGCCGGTCTGCGCTGTCGGACAACTGACGCAGCGTGGCCGGCTCGGTGACCGCGGCATTGCCGAACAAGGTGGCTTGTGCGGTGGAGCCCACCTCCGGCCGCAGCGTCTCCGGCAGCTGGATGATGGCTTCGCGACGCCCGGCATGCGCCAGCCGCACCACCGGCTGCCCGGCCGCAACCACCTGGCCGGGTTCGACCAGGGTTTCCATGACCACGCCATCGGCGTCGGCCAGCAGGTCGGTGTAACGGTTGGCGTTGCGCGCCACATCAGCCTGCGCCTGCGCTGCGCTCAACTGCGCCTTGGCGGCATCGGCGGCGGCCTTGATCTGGTCGTAGGCCGAGGCCGAAATGGCACCGGTGCCGCGCAGGTCGCGGTAGCGCGCTTCGTCCTCGCCTGCCTGCTGCGCCCGCGCCCGCGCGGCGGTCACCGCTTCCTGTTGCGCCTGCGCGGCGAGCTTGAGATCGACCGGATCGATCCGCAGCAGCGGCTGGCCGCGGGTCACCCGCTGCCCGGCATCGACCAGGCGCTCGGACACCTTGCCGGAGACGCGGAAGCCCAGGTCGCTCTGGACCCGCGCCGCCACCGTGCCGGAAAAGCTGCGCGCCGCCGAACTGGCGTCGCCCACCGTCGCCACCCGCACCAACGGCGTGGCGGTGCGCGGATCAGGCGCGGTCTTGTTGCCACAGCCGGCCAACGCCAGCGGAAGCACACACAGCAGGGATGCAACAACAAGACGGCGCCGACGCATGCGAGTTCCAGTGGAGTTCTAGGATGGCTCGCATCTTGGTACTTGTGACCAAATCAGTCAATAGTCACAAACACATTAAGGCGACAGGCTGCGCAACACCAGGCCCGACAACAGCCCGGGGACCTCGTCGATGACGTCCAGGCTGTGCTGCATCAGCACGGGATTGGTGTACGGGCGGATCAGCACGTAGAGCGCCCGGGTGGCTTCGTCCAGCGGGGTCTTGCGCTCGAAATCGCCGCCCTGGCGGCCCTGTTGCAGGATCTCCTGCAGCAGCGCCAGCACCCGTTCCTCGTAGGCCAGCACCGACTGCCAACGCTCGGTGGCCGCCGAGGCGGCAATCTCATACAGCTTGCGATCCTCGAAGAACAACCGAAGGCTCGCATCCACGATCACCTTGAACATCCGGCGAAATTTCTCGGGTGGCGAGTCGGTTTCGTCCACGGCGGCGCGCACCTCGTCCTCGATCTGGCGCAGGCAGTTGGTGCAGATCATCTCGCCGATGGCCTGCTTGGATTCGAAGAACTTGTAGATGTATGCCTTGGAGAAGCCGATGGATTTGGCCAGGTCCGAGACGGCGGTCTTCTCGTACCCATAGCGTCTGAAATGCTCGGTGGCGGCGTTGACGATCTGGTCGCGCACGTCATGGTCGGCCGGGCCGCGGCCCGACACGGGGTAACTGGATGCTTTGCTCATGCGCACAGCTTAACGCTCCGACGCAGGACATACAAAAGTGACCGATTCGTATTATAGTCACCACACTTCCACTGCCGGACCGGCCCCGCCATGCCCTCTTTGCGCACCCTCACCGTGCTGCTTGCCGCCAGCCTTGCCGGCTGCGCGGTCGGCCCCGAGTACGCTCGCCCCGACGCCCCTCTGCCGGACCGTTACTTGGCCCAGGACGCCGCCGAGCAGCGCAGTGCCGCTGCCCCGGTCGATCTGTCGCGCTGGTGGGCCGGCTTTGGCGACCCGGCCCTGGACCGGTATGTCACAGCGGCGCTGGCGCAGAACCTGGACCTGGCCCAGGCCGCCGCGCGCGTGACCCAGGCGCGCGCGGGGCTGGGCGCGGCCAACGCCGCCCTGCTGCCCTCCGGCAGCATCAATGGTCAGGCCACCCGCGCCTACCAGTCGCTGGAAACCCCGTTGGGGCAGGTGCTGCGCAACACCCCTGACTTCGACCGCTATGCCAGCGTCTACGAAGCCACCGCCAATGCCAGCTGGGAGATCGATGTGTTCGGCGGGCTGCGCCGTGGCCGCCAGGCGGCACTGGCCGACTACCAGGCCAGCGCTGCCGGTGCTGCCGCCACGCGGCTGGCGGTGGCGGCGCAGACCGCCGACACCTACATCAGCATCCGCGGCCTGCAGGCACGGCTGGCGGTGGCCCAGCGCCAGGTCGCCACCCAACAGCAGCTGCTCGCCATGGTGACGCTGCTGCAGGGCAAGGGCCTGGCAGCCGACCTGCAGGTGCATCAGGCGCAGGGCGCGCTGACCCAGGCCCAGGCCGGCGTGCCCGCGCTGGAAACCGCGCTGACCGCCGCGATGAACGCCCTGGACGTGATGCTGGGCGCCACGCCCGGCACCCACCGGGCCGAGCTGGCGGCCAGCACGCCGATCCCGACCGCCCCGCAGGTGACCGGCGCCGCCTCGCCGGGGGACCTGTTGCGGCGGCGGCCGGACCTGATCGTGGCCGAGCGCCGGCTGGCCGCGGCCAACGCGCGCATCGGCGTGGCCATGGCCGAGTACTACCCCAAATTCTCGCTGAGTGGATTGATCGGCAGTGCCACCGCCATCTCCGGCGCCAACCTGTTCACCGGCGACGCCGCGCAATCGGCCGGCGTGCTCGGGCTGCGCTGGCGGCTGTTCGATTTCGGCCGCATCAACGCGCAGATCGCACAGGCCAAGGGCCAGGAAGCCGAACAGCTGGCCGCCTACCGGCTTGCCGTGCTCCGCGCTACCGAAGATGTGGAAAACGCGCTCACCGCGCTGGTCAAACGCGAGCAGCAGGCCACCGTGCTGGCACAAGGCGTGGACGCGCTGGGCAAGGCACGCGGCGCCTCCGCCGCAGCCTACGAGAAGGGCGTGGTCAGCCTGATCGAAGTCCTCAACGCCGACGACGCCTTGCTGCGCACCTCCGATGCGCAACTGCAGGCGCAGACCGAGGCGGCCCGCAGCGCGGTAGCCGCGTTCAAGGCGCTGGGCGGCGGCTGGGAGAGCACGCCCGCCACCGCAGTGGCGGTGCAGGAACCCGCGCAGCACTGAGGGTGTGCGTTCGGTCACGGGCCGTGCAGGGCGATAGCGCTACAGGTGCCTGCGGCTGTGGTTGCGTGCAGGCTGCAGCGTGACAGCGGAGCACGCGTTAGCGGTCGTGCTCCGTGCGCGGCGCAAAGGCGCCTGCTTGCAGCAGTTCACCAAACCAGCGCGCCTTTTTAGCAGCACGCGCGAGCGCTTCAATCCGCGTGGAAACGCGCACCCTCATTGAACGCGCACTGATACGCCAGTACCGGGCCGCGCTGCTGCAGACCGGGCAGGTCGTACATGTAAGTGGTGAAACGCACGCTGCCATCCGGGCGCAGCTGATAACGCATGAACTGCTGAATCGGCTTGCCGTCGTTGGCCACGGTGAAATGCGCGCCGGAGAAGGCCACGTTGCCGTCGTCGGTGATGCGATACGCATCGATATGGCGACCGCCACGCGTACGGCTCACCGGCGTGCCCTCTTCCGGTGTGCAGCGGCTCAGGTCCGTGCTCACGCTGACGTCGTAGCCGGCTTCCAGTGCGGCAAGCACGTCGGTGCGGCTGTTGAGGGTTTCACTGGCGAGGGCGGGCAGCGCGCAGGCGCACAGCGCGGCGGTCACGGCGATAGATGCGGGACGAAACATGGCAAGCTCCAGGCAGACAGGGGAATGAAGCGGCCTGGACTATAGGCAATCCAGGGCCCACAACGTGACCCAGTGCTGTCTGCAGCAGTGCAGTGCGCTACGCATCACGCGGCATGTTTGCGCTGTTTGGCAACGGCAGCGCAAAAGTGCGCAACCGATCCACATCTGCGGCTATGCCCATGCGCAGAGGCTGTGCATGACGTTGCGAGCCTACTGACGACTGCCATGCCCACCCTTGGCCGCATCGCACCGCTGTCATGACTGCCAACAGTGATCCGCCTGACCTCCCACTGCACGCGCGTGGCGGCAGCCGGCGCACACCTTACGGTCTTGCGTTGACCTCGCGCGGTGTGGCGTCGGGTTGCGGCTGTAACGCAGGCGTTGCGCCCTGCAGCAAGCGTTCGGCCAACGCGCGCGTGGCCACACGCAATTCCGGCACCGCCGTGATTTCCCAATAGCGCCCACGCAACAGCGGCCCCACGCAATACAGCCCCGGCACCACCTGGCCGGCGCCATCACGCACGCGCAGTTGCGCGTCGGTATCCACGCCCAGGCCAAGCGGATCGGCCCGCAGCAAGCCGGCTTCGCGCATGCCGGCGATCAAGGGGTCGCTGGTGCGGTCGATGTCGGTATCCAGCCCGGTGGCGCGCACCACCGCATCGAAACGGCGGGTCTGCGCATCGGCGCCCCCGCGTGGACGGATCACCGCTTCCACACCGTCCGGCACCCAGCGCGCACGCAGCAGCCGCGCCGCCACCACCTGCAGCTGCCCGCTGTCTTGCAGCTGCGCCAGTTGATCGGCCGCACCTGGTGCCACGCGGTGCCGCGCCACTTCCCAATAAGGGCGCAAATGGCGTAGAAAGCGCGCGCGTTGGCCCAGTTCCAAACGTTGCCAGAGCGGCTGCAGATGCGGGCGCAGCGCATCCACCACGCGCCGCCAATCGTCCACCACCACGCTCAGTTGGCGCACGCCACGCAACAGGGCACGCAGATCGGCATCCTTGATGGCCCGTTGCAGATGCGGCGGCAGCTCCAATGCCGCACCTGGCTGGCGTAGATGCGCCTGCGGTGCCAGGCCGCGCCGCGAGATCGCCAGCAGGCGGCCGCGGTGGCCACGTGCGTGCAAGCTCAGCGCCACGTCCACCATGGTCAGGCCGGTACCAACGATCAGCACGTCATCGTCGGGGGACAGCCGCGACAACGCATCGCCCTGCCACGGCCAGCCGATGTAGCGCGGGTGCACGCTCAAACGCGGCCCGATGCCGGCCAGCGCCTGCGGTTGTAATGCGCCTACCGCGAGCACCACCTGGTCGGTCTGGAACGCATCGCCATTGGCCAGGAACACACGAAAACCCCGCCGCACGCGCTCCACCGCCACCGCTTCCTGCGACAACCGCACGATCGACGCCTGCGCCGCACTGACTGCCGTATCCAGTTCGCTACGCAGATAGTCGCCATAGGCCAGCCGCGGCAGAAATTCCAGCCGTCCCGATTCGCCCAGGTGCAGCGTGTCGGCAAAGGCTGCCGGTGCCTGGGCATCGATGCCCAGGTCCTTGGCACGCACGTTGAGCAGGTGCTCCGGCCGTGCGGCGCCATAGGCGATGCCGCTACCGAAGGTCTCGGCTACACCCACCAGCGTGATGCGTACTTGCGCGTCGGCGCCCTGTGCCAATGCGCGCACCAGCGCACTGCCGCAGAAGCCGGCGCCGATGACCGTGATGTGGGTTTCCATGTGCAGTTCCCGCTCGAAGACCTGCACGTTGTGCCCGCAGCGCTGTGGCGGTGTGTAAACAATTGGTTAGCGGCGCGCATGCGATTGCGCATGAGCACATGCCGCATGGTGATGAGGATTGCGCTGTACGGGTCACGCATGACGGGTTGCATTCAGATGACAGCGGGCACTGCCTGGGAAAGCTGCTGCGTCATGGCACGCCAATCGCGGTGCAGCGCCGTGCTGCGCAGAATCACACCGCGCGGTTGCTGCCGGCCGCAGCGGCGTAAGTGCACAGTGGCTGGCATGGCGGTGATCGATAATGCGGCTTTACCAATGCGAGTGCCGCCATGTCCACACCTCCCCCACAACCGCATCGCGTGCTGATCGCCGGCGGCAGCCGCGGGATCGGGTTGGCGATTGCGCAGGCCTTTGTCCGCAGCGGCGCGCAGGTCTCGCTATGCGCACGCAATCCCAACGGCCTGGCTGACGCCGCTGCCCAGCTCGCAGCGCACGGAGCGCCGGTGCATACGTTTGCCTGCGACCTGGCCGACGCCGCGCAGATCGAGCGCTATGTGCATGCCGCTGCACAGGCGTTGGGCGGCCTGGACGTGGTGGTCAACAACGCCTCCGGCTACGGGCACGGCAATGACGACGAAAGCTGGCAAGCCGGCCTGGATGTCGACCTGATGGCCGCGGTGCGCTGCAACCGCGCCGCGCTGCCGCATCTGCGCCAGAGTAGCGATGCGGTAATTCTCAACATCAGCTCGATCAACGGCCAGCGCCCCACCCCGCGCGCGATCGCCTATTCCACCGCCAAGGCCGCGCTCAACTACTACACCACCACGCTGGCCGCCGAGCTAGCGCGCGACCGCATCCGCGTCAACGCGATCGCACCCGGCTCGATCGAATTCCCCGGCGGGCTGTGGGAACAACGCAGCCGCGACGAACCTGCGTTGTATGCACGTATCCGCGACAGCATTCCGTTCGGCGGCTTCGGGCAGGTGCAGCATATTGCCGACGCCGCGCTATTCCTGGCATCGCCACAGGCACGCTGGATCACCGGGCAGGTGCTGGCAGTGGATGGTGGGCAGTCGTTGAAAGTGAACTGAAGGCAGAGATCACGGTTGTTGCGCCGCAAGCCGATGAGCACGACGGCCGCAAAATTCGCACACCCATGCGCCCAGGTCCTGCGCGCCGCCCACGCCTGACTGAGGCCTGCTTGCTACATAGTGTCAGCCGCTCCTGAAGGAGCGATCCGAACCGTGTTGCAACATTTCACTGACGGCGCCGCAATCAGAGCTTGAACGCGCAACGCTTCCGATCCTTATCTGAGCAGATCAACACGTTCGAACGGTTCGGGTCTTGCTCCCAGCTTGCGCCGACAGGCTGCGCTACTTTTTTCAGCTTCAGCGACATGCGCAATCCGGAAAGACCCGGGCCGGCGTAATCGCAGGCGATCAGATGTTCGTCGCTGAGGATGGATACCGAAGTAAAGGTCAGCTCGCGCAGCTCGACATCGTCTGCCTCAGGGGGATTGACGCCGATCCACGGATTGCCATTGCTGGTCGAAATCGTAGTGTAGGTGTCGCCTTCGACAGATTTGGACTTAACGATACGAGCATTGCGCAGGTCTGGACACGATTTATTGATATCGGTGGCCGCGGCGGCGTTCCCCGCCATAGCGGCCAACGCGATTACCATCACCAGTGATTTACGATTCATCTTATCTCTCCTGCTGAGACGCCATGAATGTGACGTCATGCATAGCACTGTCGACTACCGGCAACGTAGATGGATCCGGAATGCCGAAAGGACAACGCGCCATGCGAAGCAGGCGACGGAACCTCGTCAAACATCGGCAAGATAACGTGGCTACGGAATGCACGTCGTCTTAAAGCAAATCGTCATCGGGAAGATTCACCTCTTGCTTGTTGTGCAATTGGCGCCCTTGTGCTCTTGCACTGCGTTGGCATGCGCCACCTGCACCGACTATGGCCAGCACATGCAAGACCCGAGGAGTTCTTCCGCCCGCATTATCGACCTGCCGGTGGATGGCCGTGACTACGAGCGCCGCAGTTAGAGGGAGGCAATTACGCCACCAACTCCGCTGCCTCTATACAATGCTCGCCGCGCGCAGGCGCCAGCGCGGCACTGACCATGGCGGCGGCGATGCGGTCGGCCGGGTTGATGCGCAAGCGGCGTGGCAGAACGGGGCCGAGTGCGCCGAGCACCAGGCTGCCGAGGTGCTCGCCAGTGCGGCGTTCTTCGCGTTCGCCGCCGATCAGGCCTGGGCGCACGAAGGTCAGCGAAGGGAATCCCACGGCGCGCAGGTCGCGTTCCAGCTCGCCCTTGACGCGGTCGTAGAAGATCCACGAATCGGAATTGGCGCCGGCCGCCGAGTTGAGCACGAACACTGAGGTGCCTTGCGCGCAGGCGGCGCGCGCGATCGCCATCGGGTAGTCATGGTCGATGCGATAAAACGCCTCGCGCGAGCCGGCCTGTTTCATGGTGCTGCCCAGCGCGCAGATGGCCGCTTCCATGTGCGGTGCGGTCCAGCTGTCCAGGCGTTCGAAGTCGATCACCTGGTTGCGCAGCTTGGGGTGGATCTGCGTCAACGGCCGGCGCGTGATCGCCACCACGCCGGTGCAACGCGCATCCGCCAGCAATTGCTGCAGGACATGTTTTCCGACCAGACCGGTCGCCCCTGCCAACAACACGTCCATCAGTGCGCCCCCGCCATCAGCGGGCGCCTTCCGACACGATCCGGGCACTGCTGGCAATGCGGTCACGCTCCACCGCCAGCAAGGTGAGCGAATGCGCCGGTGCCTTCCATTCGCTGCCACCGGCAACCACGCGGCCACCATGACGTGCGGTGTCCACCAGCACGCGCCAGTGTTCGTCGTGCATCGCCGGCAGCGTAAACGCGACGCTGGTGGGCGCGGCATTGATCAGCATCAGCAACGTCACGTTGGCGGCGATCTCGCGCAAGCCGGTGGTCGGCGAGCGGCCGTCCAGGCGCAGCATCAGCGCGCGCGCTTCGGGGTCGTGCCAGGCGGCTTCGTCCATCTCGTTGCCGTTGGGCGCCAGCCAGGTCAGATCCTTCAGGCCCAGCGCTTCGTCGAACTTGCCGTCGAAGAAGCGTGCGCGATGCAGCAACGGGTAACGTTGGCGGATGCGGATCAGGCGACGCACAAACGCGGCCTGGTCTGCGGCAGCGGCTTTGGTGGCCGCAGTCCAGTCGATCCAGGTCAGCTCGTTGTCCTGGCAATACGCGTTGTTGTTGCCGTTCTGGCTATGCCCGAATTCATCGCCGGCCAGCAGCATCGGCGTGCCCTGCGAGAGCAGCAAGGTGGCCAGCAGGTTGCGCATCTGTTGCCGCCGCAGCTGCTTGATGGCGGGGTTGTCGGTCTCGCCTTCGGCGCCGTAATTGGCGGAGATGTTGTGATCGCTGCCATCGCGGCCGTCTTCGCCGTTGGCGAGGTTGTGCTTGCCTTCGTAGCTGACCAGATCGCGCAAGGTGAAGCCGTCATGCGCGGTGACGAAATTCACCGACGCGGTGGGGCGGCGGCCGCTGTGGTTGAACAGGTCTGCCGACCCGGTGAGGCGCGTGGCCAGTTCTGCCAGCTGGCCGCCATCGCCACGCCAGAACGCACGCACGTTATCGCGGAATTTGTCGTTCCACTCCACCCAGCCTGGCGGGAAGTTGCCCACCTGATAACCGCCGGGGCCGATGTCCCATGGCTCGGCGATCAGCTTGGTCTGGCTGAGCACCGGATCCTGGCGCACGGCATCCAGGAAGCTGCCCGAGGGATCGAACCCATAGCGCTCGCGGCCGAGGATGCTGGCCAGATCGAAGCGGAACCCGTCGACATGCATTTCCTGCACCCAGTAACGCAGCGAATCCATCACCATGCGCAGCGCGCCGACGTTGGTGAGGTCGAAAGTGTTTCCGGTGCCGGTGTCGTTGATGTAGAAACGGCGGTCGTCGGCCAGGCGGTAATAGCTGGCGTTGTCGATGCCCTTGAACGACAGCGTCGGCCCGAGCTCGTTGCCTTCGGCAGTGTGGTTGTAGACCACATCCAGCAGCACTTCGAGCCCTGCGTGATGCAGCCGCGCCACCATCTGCTTGAACTCGGCCACCGTGCGCGTGGACATGTAACGGCCCTGCGGCGCGAAAAAGCCCAGCGTGTTGTAGCCCCAGTAATTGCGCAGGCCTTTTTCCAGCAGGTACTGGTCATCGACAAAGGCATGCACGGGCAGCAATTCGACCGCAGTGACGCCGAGTGAACTGATGTGGTCGATCAACTCGTCGGTCTTCAGTGCCGAGAACGTGCCGCGGTTTTCCGGCGGCACGGCCGGGTGCAGCATGCTCAGGCCGCGCACGTGCGCCTCGTAGATCACCGTGCGGTTCCACGGGGTCTGCGGCGGGCGGTCCTGGCCCCAGGTAAAGGCCGGGTCGATCACTGCGGACTTGGGCATGAACGCGGCGCTGTCGCGGCGGTCAAAACTCAGGTCCTTGTCGCGGTGGCCGATGGTGTAGCCGAACAGATGCGGCGCCCATTTGAGCTCGCCCACGATCTGCTTGGCATACGGGTCCAGCAGCAATTTATTGTGGTTGAAGCGGTGCCCGGCATCGGGTGCGTACGGGCCATGCACGCGGTAGCCGTAGAGCTGGCCCGGGCGCGCGTCGGGCAGATAACCGTGCCAGACCTCGTCGGTGTATTCGGGTAGCGGGATGCGTTCCTGCTCGCGGCCACGCTCGTCGAACAGGCACAGCTCCACGCGGGTGGCATTGCGCGAATACAGCGCGAAGTTGACGCCCAGGCCATCCCAGGTGGCACCGAGTGGATTGGGACGGCCTTCGCGAATGCGCGAGCGCTGGGTGAACTTGCGAGTGGCCATCGGTGACTCCTTAGAACGCGGTGAACGAATACGGGAACGCGATTACGACGATGCAACGATACGCGGGCCGGCGGGCGCGGCGGCGCCCTGCTCGGCGGCGCGAATTTCTGCCTCGACCAGGCGCTCGGCCATGGCCCAGTGGCGGTCGGCATGCCCGTCCGGGCGGCCTTCGGCCTCCCATATTTCCTGTGCCAGCTGACGGAGGCGTGCCTGGCGCTGCGTGTCGTTCATCGTGTTTCCTCTGAGGGGGTCAGCAACACTGCCACCGGGGAGCGTGCAAATAGCGTGGACAGCGCAAGACGCCCGCGCTGGGGCTGCAGTGTGCTGCCATCGAGCACATTGCGATACGCCCCATCCGGCACGGCCAGCGCCGCGTTGCCCCATTCCGCCGGCGGCACCAGCAGCGGCAGCTCGCCAGATGCCTGCTCACCGGCACCCAGCCGGGTGACGGCCACGATCAATGATTGACCACGATGCTGGCGACGGAAGGCGATCACTTGCGCCTGCGTGCCGGTGGCTACGTTCAAGGGCTGATAGTCGCCTTGCGCGAACAGCGCCGGATGCGCGGCGCGCAGTTGCAGCAGCACCGCGGTGAGGCGCGCCTTGACCGCGCCATCGCGCCAGCTGCGCAGCAGCGCATGCCAGTCGCGGCGCAGCGTCAGCCATTGCTGGCGTTGGGCGTAGTCCACCGGGCGGCGGTTGTCCGGGTCCACCAGCGACAGATCCCAGCCTTCGGTGCCCTGGTAGAGATCGGGCACGCCCGGCACGGTGAGGCGCAGCGTGGTCTGCGCCAACGCATTGCGCGCACCGGCAGCGGCGATGTGGTTGCTGGCGCGCAACAGCGCGCGGCGCAGCGGCAGGCCGGCGCGGCTGCACAGCACCTGCTCCACGGTGGCCTGCACGGCCTGTTCGTAATCGGGCGAGCCATCGGTCCAGCTGGTGTGCAGCTTGGCTTCGCGCACGGCCTTGAGCAGCCACTGCGCCACGCGCTCGGCAAACGCGGCCAGCGGCTCGGCCTGGTCGGCGCCCAGCCCGATCGGCCAGGCGGCCACCAGGGTCTGCCACAGCATCTGCTGGTCGCCGCCGGCCAGGGCCGGTGCCTCCAGCGACTCGGTCAGCGCATCGAACTGCGTGCTCTGCTCCACCCACCAGCGCGGTTGTTCGGACAACACCGCCATGCGCATGCGCAGGTCTTCGCCGCGCTTGTGGTCATGCGTGGCGGTGGCCAGCAGCGCGCGCGGGTAGTGCTTGGCGCGCTCCTGGTTCTGCGCATGGAACTGCGCGATGTCGTTGGCGAAATGGGTCGGATGGCTGCCGACCTCGTTGCGCGACAACAACACGCCGTGGCGGTAAAACGCGGTGTCTTCCACGGCCTTGGCATTGAGCGGGGCCGACAACTGCTCCACCCGGCGGCGCAGGATGCGGCGCAGCGCAATCTGCGCGCGGTCGGCGCCGTTGTCGTCGAGCAGCCAGCGCTCGATGGCATCCACCGCCGCCACGATCGCCTCGGGCATGCCCTGGCGCGCGCGCGCGGCGGTGCTGCGCAGGCGCTCCGCATCGGCACCGCTCAGGCCCTTGGCGCCGGCATAGGTGCGGTACACCGGGAACCAGCGCAGCAGCACGCACAGCCCACGTGCCAGCATTTGCGGGCTGAACTCACGCGTGGGCGGATCCAGCCGCGCCAGGGCCGACAACGCACCCACCGCGCGATTGAACTCGGTCTGCAGCGAGCCGCGCAGCATCTCATCGCGTGCGCTGCGTTCTTCCTGCGCAAAGTCGCCACTGCGTCCGCTCACCTTCTGCCAGGCGCGCGCCAGCGGCTTGAAGCCGGCCGCGTCGTGCAGCACGCCGCCCACCTGGTCCATGAAGTCATAGCCGGTGGTGCCGTCGCACGGCCAGTCGGCCGGCAGGTGCTCGCCGGGGGCGAGGATCTTTTCCAGGTACAGGCCCAGGCTGCCGGGCTTGAGCCCGCGCTGGCGGCCGGCCGCATCCAGGCGGCTGCGCAGCTTGCGCACATAGCCGGTGGGATCGGTGAGGCCATCGACATGGTCGATGCGCAGGCCGTCCAGATGGCCTTCGGCCACCAGCCGCAGCGGCAGCGCATGCACCGCGTCGAACACTGCCGGCAGCTCCACCCGCAGCGCCACCAGCGAGGTGATGTCGAAGAAGCGGCGGTAGTTGAGCATGTCGTTGCCCACGCGCCACCAGTTCAGGCGGTAGGGCTGGCGTTCGATCAACTTGTGCAGGCGGCCGTCGCCGCGTTTGGCACCGTCGTTGTAGTCGCGCAGCCACTGCGCGCGCGCCGAGGCTTCCGGCACGTCGAGGGTCTGCGGACGGATCGGGTAGCGCTGGTCGTAATGCGCCAGTGCGGGCGTGCCGTCGTCATCCAGCACCAGCGTGATCAGGCCGTCGGCCAATGCGTTGGCATAGGGCCGGTCGAGCACCGCCAGCCACAGCTTGCCGTCGCGGCCCGGGGCGCGCCAATCGATGTCGAACCAGTCGGCGTGCTTGGCGCTGCGGCCGTTGCGCAAGACATCCCACCACCACGCGTTCTGCGCGTGCGTGGCCATGTGGTTGGGCACGATGTCGGCGATCAGGCCCATGTCGTGCGCGCGTGCGGCCTGTGACAGCGCCACCAGAGCGTCTTCGCCACCGAGCTCCGGGTTGACCACCGTGGGATCGATGTTGTCGTAGCCGTGCGTGGAGCCCGGCACCGCAGTGCCGATCGGCGACAGATACAGATGGCTGATGCCCAGCCCGGCGTAGTACGGCACCTGCGCAAGCGCATCGTGCAGGGTGAAACCGGCATGCAGCTGCAGGCGGGCGGTGGCGCGAAGGGGAATCATGGATGCGGTTCCGAAACGGCCGAGACGCGGCGCGCCTCGGCAAAACCCTGCAGCGCGGCGGTCAGCTGCGCCTGGGGCAAGGGGTCGGGCAGGCGTCGGCGCCAATTGGGATGGACCTCGACGGTGCCCGGCAGATTGGGTTGTTCGTCCAGCGCCAGCGCGTCTTCCACCGGCAGCAGGGCCAGCGGCGACACACTGCTGGCGGTGAAGCGCAGCGCATCCAGCAACGGCGCATCTCTGCCCAGGCCGGCGTCGGCCACGGCCGCGTCCAGGCGCGAAGCGTCGCGCGTGCGCGTCTGGTGGTCGGCCTGCGCCTGCGCGGGCTGGATCAGCTCGAGCTTGCGGCGCCAGTCGATGTCGCGGCCGGCGCGCCAGCCGGTCAGGGTGGGCAGATCGTGGGTGGTGGTGGTGGCCACCGCGTCCGCACGCCACAGCGCCGGCGGCACGAAGGCACCCTCCTGGTCGCGGGTGAACATCAGCACGTCGATGCCCATCACGCCGCGGCGCGAGAGCTCCTCGCGGATGCCCGGCGGCACCACGCCCAGGTCTTCGCCGATCACGATGGCGCGATGCCGCCAGGATTCCAGCGCGAGCAGATTGAGCAGGTCCTGCAGCGGATACGCCAGGTAGGCGCCATCGCCGGAGCTGGCGCCATCGGGCACCACCCACAGCCGCAGCAGGCCCAGGATGTGATCGATGCGGATGCCGCCACGGTCGCGCAGCACCGCACGCAGCAGCGCGATATACGGCGCAAATCCGCTACGGCGCAGCGCGGTGGGCGAGTACGCACCGATGCCCCAGTGCTGGCCATCGGCATTGAAGGCGTCCGGGGGCGCGCCCAGCACCAGCCCGCGCAGTACGGTGTCGGCCGCGGCGGCGGCTTCGGCACCATTCGGATCAAAGCCCACCGCCAGATCGGCAATCAGGCCGATCCGCATGCCGCGCTCGTGCGCTTCACGTTGCACGTCGGCCCAGCTGCGGGCGGCCAGCCATTGGGTGAACACATGCAGGTGCGCATCGCCATCGCCGAAGTCGCGCGCGGCGAAGTGTGCAAACGCCTCCAGCGCCGCGCCACCCTGAGCGCGAAACGCCGCCAGCTCCGGGTGGTCCGGCGTCACCTGGGTGGACAGCTGGCGCAGCAGTTCCCACTTGGCAGCGGCCGAGGCCGGCCAGTCGATCAATGCGGTGCCATGCAGCCCGTCCAGGCGTTCGCGCAGGCCGGGCACGGCAGCAATCGCCGTGTGCACGGCATCGCCCAGCACGCGCACCGGTGCGGCGTGCAAGGGGTCCAGGAACCGCCGGTCGCTGGGCGAATACGGGCTGTAGCCGCCGGTGATCGGGCGCGAGGCATGCACCGGGCTCAGCGCCAACGCATCGGCATTGGCGCCGGCGGCCTGCCGCACCCACTCCATGGCTCCGGCCGCATCGCCAATGCCGCCATCGTCGGCGCTGCGGGCCGAATACACCTGCAGCGCCATGCCCCACGCACGCGGCACCGGCTGGCCACAGGCGTCGGCCACGCTGAAGCAGCGCTGCGGCGCCACGGCCACCTGCTGGGCCGTGGTGCCCAGTTCCAGCGTCCAGTAGCCAAAGCGCGCCGGCGCCAGCAGCCGGCCCTGCGCATCGGCCCGCGCGGCCTCGCTGCTGCCGTCTTCGGCCTGCCAGCGGCCCTGTGCGTTGGGCGCAACCTGCAACGGCAAGGGCTCGCCCACCTTCACCGTCACCAGCGGCGCCGGCTCGGCGGCAGTGGCGCGGATGCGCTGCAGGCTGTCGGCGCGCTGCGCGGCGCTGGCGGCGGGCAATTCCAGCGCGGTGAGCACGGCATGGATCGACTCCGGCGCCACCTGGCGCGGCTGGTCGCTGGCGTCCACCCAATCCACCATCACCCCGGCCGCGGCGGCCAGGGCATGCAGTTCCTGCGTACTCATGCGTGTTCCTCGTACCAGGCGATGAAGCTGTCGGTGGGCAGCGTCTGCGCATCGGCCGCAACGTTTTCGGCATGCGCCACGCGGCCACGCAGCGGCGGCAACGGCACTGCATCGGCACCAACGTTGAAGGCGATATGCCACAGCCCGCCCGGCAACTCCCAGGTGGCGGTGACTGCACCATCGGCCAGCACGCTGGCACGCAGCGCGCGCGCCTGCGCCAGGCCGGGCACCAGCCACTGCCGGCGCACGCCCAGCAGCGCCTGGAACCAGGCCGCCCACTGCGCGCCGTCGCCGTGCGCGGCGTCTTCGATCGGCGCACGCGAGGCAGCAAAGGTGGCGTGGCTGTTGGGGTCGGGAATGGTTTCGCGCTTGGCCGGGTCGGCGAATGCGGCAAAGTGCGCAAACTCGCGGCGGCGGCCTTCGCGCACCGCATCGTCGAGCGGCGGGCCGAAGTCGGTGAAGAACAGGAACGGCTGCGTTGCGCCCCACGGCTCACCCATGAAGAACAGCGGGATCATCGGCGTCAACGCGGTCAGCGCCAGCGCCGCACGCAACCGTTGCGGCGACACCAGCACGCTCAGCCGCTCACCGCAGGCGCGGTTGCCGATCTGGTCGTGGTTCTGCGCAAAGATCACGAACTTGTGCGGCGGCAGCGCCCCGCTCGGCTCGCCACGCACATGCCCGCGCGGATCGGGCTGGCCCTGATAGGCGAAGCCTTCGCCAAGCACGCGCGCCAGATGCTGGGAGGGCTGGTCGGCAAACGCGGCGTAATAGCCCTCTTCCTCACCGGTCAGCAGCACGTGCAGCGCATTGTGGAAATCGTCGTCCCATTGCGCGGTGTAGCCACGGTCCAGTTGCGAGGCCTGGTTGGCTTCGTTTTCCAGCACCAGATGCACGTGCCGCCCGGCCGGCAGGCTGGCCTCGATGGTCTCGCGCAAGGTATCCAGGAACGCATTGGGCGTGATCGCATGCACCGCATCCAGGCGCAGCCCGTCGAAGCCGTATTCGTGCAGCCACATCAGCGCGTTGTCGAGGAAGTAGCGCTGCACCGGTGGCTTGCGGAAGTCGATCGCTGCGCCCCACGGCGTGGGCTTGTCTTCGTTGAAGAACGCCGAGGCGTAACTGCCCAGGTAATTACCGTCCGGGCCGAAATGGTTGTAGACCACATCCAGCAACACCATCAGGCCATGGCCGTGTGCCGCGTCGATCAGTGCCTTCAGCTCGTCCGGCGTGCCGTAGGCCTCGGCCGGCGCATACGGCAGCACGCCGTCGTAGCCCCAGTTGTGCGCACCGGGAAATGCGCTCAGCGGCATCAGCTCGATCGCGGTGATGCCCATTGCCGCCAGCTGCGGCAATTGCGCCTGCACACCGGCGTAGCCCCCGCAGGCACCGACGTGCAGTTCGTAGATCACCGCCTCGTCCCACGGCCGGCCCTGCCACTGCGTGTGCGTCCAGTGGTAGCCGTCAACGCGCTGCACCGCACTGGAGCCGTGCACGCCATCGGGCTGCCAGCGCGAGGCAGGGTCCGGCACCGGCGTCTGGCCATCCACGCGGTAGCGGTAGCGCGCATCCAGTGCGCAGGCCGCCACACCACTGAAAAACCCATCGTCCTGCCGCTGCAGCGCGGCACGCTCGCCGCTGTCGAAGATCACTTCCACGGTGTGGGCATCGGGCGCCCAGAGCGCAAAGCGCACCTGCCCGTCGCCCGCCGGCCATGCACCCCAGGCGGGCGTGGTCACATTGCGCTCGATCATGTCATTTCTCCGCTTGCAGGTAGATCGTGGCCAGCGGCGGCAGCGTCAGGCGCAGGCTTTGCGCGTGGCCATGCATCCCGGTCGGTTCGGTCAGCAGACGACCGCCATTGCCAAGATTGCTGCCGCCGTAATGGGCACTGTCGGTATTGAGGATTTCGCGCCAGCCGCCGGCACGCGGCACGCCGACGCGGTAGTCGTGATGCGGCTGCGGGGTGAGGTTGCTCACCGCCAGCAGCGGCGCGCCGCCGTCGGGGTCGTGGCGAATGAAGGCCAGCACGCTGTTGCGCGCATCGTCGGCCACGCTCCACTCGAAGCCATCGGCACGGTGGTTGCCGCGGTACAGCGCAGGCACGCGGCGCAAGGCGCGGTTGAGATCGCGCACCAGCTGCTGCATCCCGCGATGCGGCGCGTGATCGAGCAGGTGCCAGTCCAGCGAGCGGTCGTGGTTCCAATCCGCCCGCTGGCCGAATTCGGCGCCCATGAACAGCAACTTGTCGCCCGGGTGAGCCCACATCAACGCCAGGTAGGCGCGCAGGTTGGCAAAGCGGCGCCAGTCGTCGCCGGGCATCTGGCCAAGCAGGCCGCCGGTGCCGTGCACCACTTCGTCATGCGACAGCGGCAGCACGAAGCGTTCGGAAAACGCATACACCAGCCCGAAAGTCAGCTGGCTGTGATGCTGGGCGCGCGCGGCCGGGTCGCGCTGCATGTAGTGCAGCGTGTCGTGCATCCAGCCCATGTTCCATTTGTGCGTAAAGCCCAGCCCGCCTTCGCTGATCGGCGCGGTCACGCCCGGCCAGGCCGTGGATTCCTCGGCGATGGTCAGCACGCCGGGGAACTGGCTGGCGATCTCGCCGGTGAGCTGGCGCAGGAACGCCACCGCCTCCAGGTTCTCGCGCCCGCCGTGGGCGTTGGGCACCCACTCGCCCTCGGCACGGCCGTAGTCGCGGTAGAGCATCGAGGCCACCGCATCCACGCGCAGGCCATCGAGGTGGTAATGCGCAATCCACTCCATCGCACTGCCGAGCAGATACGCGGTGACCTCGGGCCGGCCGTAGTTGTAGATCAGCGTATTCCAGTCGCGATGCATGCCCTCGCGCGGGTCGGCGTGCTCGTAGGTGGCACTGCCGTCGAACTGGCTCAGCCCATGTGCATCATCGGGAAAGTGCGCGCTGACCCAGTCCAGGATCACGCCGATGCCGGCGCGGTGGCACGCATCGACGAACTGGGCAAACCCGTCCGGGCTGCCGTGCCTTGCAGTGGGCGCGTACAAGCCCAGCGGCTGATAGCCCCACGAGCCGCCGAACGGGTGCTCGGTGATCGGCAGTAGTTCGATATGGGTGAAGCCCAGCTCCTGAACGTACGGGATCAACTGCGCCGCCAGCGACACCCAGTCCAGCGGCTGATCGTGGCCGTCGCGGCGCCAGGAGGCAGCGTGCACTTCATAGATCGACAGCGGCGCCGGCTCGGCAGCGGCGCTGCGGCGTGCCATCCACTCGGCATCGGTCCAGGCAAACGCATCCGCACTGGCCACCACCGAGGCGGTGGCCGGTGGCAACTCGCTCTGTCGGGCCACCGGGTCGGCCTTGAGCAAGACCCGGCCATCGGCGGTGGTGATGGCGTACTTGTAGCGCGCGCCGGTCTCCACGCGTGGCAGCACCAGCTCCCAGATGCCGCCGCTGCGCTGGCGCATTGGATGGCGGCGTGGCTCCCAACCGTTGAAGTCGCCCACCACTGCCACGCGCTGGGCATGCGACGCCCACACCGCAAAACGCACCGTGGGCACCTCGCCAACCTGCACATGCCGCGCGCCCAGGTTGGCGCGCAGCGCCTGGCCGTCGCCGGCAGCAATCTGCAGCAGCGCCGATTCATCGATCTGCGGCGCAAACGCGTATGGGTCTTCGATCTCCTGCACCACGTCCGGCCAGACGATGCGCAGGCGGTACGCGGCCTCTGCCGGCAGTTCGCCTTCGAACACACCGTCGATCGGGCTGGCCTGCATGCGGGCCAGCAACTTGCCGCGGCCATCGATCAGCCCCAAGGCCTCGGCGCCGGGCGCCAGGACCCGCACACGCAAGCGGCCATCGGCCTGCACGTGCGGCCCCAACACCGCAAAGGCGTCGCCGGGGAGCCCGGCGGCGATCGCCTGCAGGTCCTGCAGTGCTACGGCGCTCCCTCCGCCGCCTTCCACCATGTCCTGCTCCGCGTCCCGGCCGTGCACGCCCAACCGTTCGCTCATGACACCGTCGCAACAGCGGGTGCGGTTTCAGCGGTGCGCTCGTATAGCGAGATGTATTTCTTGCCCGCCACATCCCAGCCGCTGGGCCGCAGCATCGCGGCGCGGCGCATCGCCGACAGCAGGCTGGGCAGGCGGAAGGTGCGGAAGGCGCGCTCCAGGCAGCGCCGCAGCGCTTCGGCGCTGGCCTGCTGGAACAGGAACCCGGTGACACCATCGTCCACGGTGTCGATCAGCCCACCAGTGGCATGCGCGATCGGCAGGCAGCCGAAGCGCTGCGCGTACATCTGGCTCAGGCCGCACGGCTCGAAGCGCGAGGGCATCAGCAGGAAGTCGGCGCCGGCGAACATGCGCCGCGCCAGGCCTTCCTCGAAACCGATGAACGCACCGACCTGGCCGGGATAACGCCGGGTCAGCTCGGCCACCTGTTGCTCGATCTCCGGCTCACCGCCGCCGATCACCGCGATCTGGCCGCCAGCGGCCACGATCTGCGGGGCGACCTCGCAAATCAGGTCCAGGCCCTTCTGGTGCACCAGGCGCGACACCACCGCGAACAGCGGGCCGGCGCTCTCACGCAGACCGAAGGCCTTGCGCACCTGCGCGGCGTTGGCCTGGCGGCCCTGCCAGTGGTTCACGCTGAAATGGCTGTCCAGGTATTCGTCGGTGCGCGGGTCCCAGCTGGCGTCGATGCCGTTGACGATGCCGCTCAGCGCGCCCTTGGCGGCGCGGCCGGCCAGCAGGCGGTCCAGCCCGCAGCCCTGCGCCGGGCCGGTGATCTGCTGCGCGTAGCTGACGCTCACCGTGTTGACGTGGTCGGCATGCACGATGCCGCCGCGCAGGAACGACATCTGTCCGTAGAACTCCAGCTCCGAGACGCGCTCGGCCGGGATGCCCAGTGCGGCGGCCATCGAATACGGCACCAGGCCCTGGTAGGCCAGGTTATGGATGGTCAGCAGGCACGGCGTGGTGCCGCCGGACCAGCGCACGTAGGCGGCAGCCAGGGCACACGGCCAGTCGTTGAGGTGCAGCAGGCGCGGCCGCCAGCCCAGCCCGGCACGGCCGGCGGCGATCTGCGCGGCAGCGTGCGACAAGGTGGCAAAGCGGATTGCGTTGTCTTCGAACTCCGAACCGCTGGTGCTCACATACGGCGAGCCATCGCGTTCGAACAGTTCCTTGGACAGCAGGATGTAGATCGGCAGGCCGTCCGATTGCACGATGCGGCCGATGTCGCAGGCCGGCAGCGCGGCATGCGCCAGCACACGGCCCACGATCTCCACCTTGCCCGCGCGCGCCAGCACCGCGCGGTAGCCGGGGATCAACACGCGCACGTCGTAGCGATGGCGCAATGCGCGCGGCAGTGCCGCCGCCACATCACCCAGGCCGCCGGCCTTGATGAAGTCCGCCATCTCCGACACCACGAACAACGCACCGCGCGTATCGGCCAGTGCAACCGGCAGACGCTCGTGGTGACGGATGAAACGGCCGCGCGCATCACGCGGCCGCACGCTCTTCTTGAGCGAAGTCGGGATCATCGTGCTGCGCTCTAGGCGTGCGGTAGTGGCGTGAAGCGGCATCATGGCAACCATCTAAACGTCCGTCGTAAAGTGGGTGGAGACGGAAAAACAGAGAAGCAAAAACCATCGCCTGCCTGCGTGGCCAGACGACTTGCAACGAAGAGAGGAGCGGGGCCAACGCGCGTACTCCACGTCGTCCTTGTCAGTGAATCTACACCCCGTCTAAATAAAAGATGCGTGAACACGTGCTGACTTTTCCAAGACAGCACACATTCCCTTGCAGTGGTTCTGCTGCGGCATTCGGCAGAAGCGTGAGATTGCAGTGCGATGACATCCCCACATAGGTGCGCGGTGGTTGCGTTGCACCGAAATCGGGAGCCGCGGCCGTGGCTGTCGTCATCTGCGTAACTGGTTCAGATGCGCACGATCCGCCCTCGCGTGTGATGGCCGTCGGCGTTACTGCGGTCGCGTCTGCAAACCGCGCACGCGCGTGCTCAAGGGCCCTGCACCAACGCCGATAACGTGGCGTTGGTACTTCACCCTCGAGACCTGGCGCATGGCAGAACAGCCCGAACACCCCAACCGCCCACGTGGCGGGCTGCGCCGTCTGCTGCCATGGGGCGGTGCCGGCACCGCGCGCCCGGCTACCTTGCCCAGCGTGCTGGGCGAGCGCGACGGCGCTGGATTGGCTGCACATCAGCTGGTGCCGGCCAAGGCCAAGTCGGGCGCGCATGACCCCGCCGCTGCCACTGCGCTACTGATCCGCCTGTTTTCGCATGCCGCGCACCCGGAAGCCTTGCTGCTGGCCTTTGCCGAAGGCATTGCCAGCCTGCATGGTGAGCTCGGCGACATGGGCGTACGCCTGGGTACGGCGTATGCCGCCGGCGACTGGCCCGGATATGGGCGCGCCCTGCGCCAGCTGATCGACAAATACATCCGCACCATCGATACCGGCGATTCGCTGGCCGAAGGCCGTACCGAAGCAGAACAGCTGCGCGACCTGCTGCGGCACGCGTTGGGCAATGCATTGGCCACACTGCTGCAACGCAGCCCGGAGTTGGCCGAAGAAGCGCAAACGCTGGCCTCGGCACTGCGCCACTGGCGACCCGGCCACGAACTGATCACCCTGGAACAGCGGCTACGCGAGCTCAGCCACCAGATCGGCTTGCGCGCCGAAGATGCCAGCGAGCAACAGAACCTGTTGCTGGGGTTATTCGACCTATTGTTGGAGAACGTCGGCGAACTCCTGGACGATCGCAGCTGGCTGCAGGGCCAGATCTCGGTGGTCCGGCAGTTGATCGCCGGGCCGATGGACGTGGGTTCGATCGAACAGGCGCGCGGCACCCTGCGCGAGGTGATCTACAAGCAAGGCCTGCTCAAGCAGGGCATTGCCGACTCCAAGACCGCCATGCGCGAGATGATGGTGTCCTTCGTCGACCGGCTCGACGGCATGGCCACCAGCACCGGCGAATACCACGACCGCGTTGCCGGTTATTCGCAGGCGATCGGCGACGCTCGCAGCATTCCCGACCTCAACCGTTTGCTGCAGGACCTGTTGCAGGACACCGCCGGCGTGCAGGCGCAGGCGCTGGCCGCCCGCGATGAACTGCTGTCCGCGCGCCGCCAGGTGGAAGAGGCCGAGCACCGCATCGCCTCGCTGGAGCAGGAGCTCAAGGACGTGGCCGGTCTGGTGCGCGAAGACCAGCTCACCGGCGCCCTCAACCGGCGCGGCTTCGAAGAACTGTTCGAGCGCGAGGCCACCCGCACCCAGCGCAGCGGGCAACCGCTGTGCGTGGCGATGCTGGACCTGGACGACTTCCGCCGCCTCAACGAGACCCATGGGCATGCCGGTGGCGACGCCGCGTTGCGCCACACCGTGGACGTGGCCAAGTCGGTGCTGCGCACCACCGATGCGATTGCGCGCTTCGGTGGCGAGGAATTCGTGTTGCTGTTGCCGGACTCGACCATCTTCGAGGCCAGCGCTGCGGTGATCCGCCTGCAGCGCGCGCTTGCGCAGCGCTCGCTGCTGCATGAAGACGTGCGCGTGTTCGTCAGCTTCAGCGGCGGCGTGGCAATGCGCCGCACCGACGAAGCCCAGGACGAGGTGATCCGCCGCGCCGACCGCGCCATGTACGACTCCAAGGCGGCCGGCAAGAACCGGGTGATCAGCGCCGACTAAGAGCGCTAACAAAACGTAGCGAGCAGCCGTCAGGTGGGTGCGGCCGGCGCGGAGAAACCGGTGTGTACGGGGGTACATGCCGATTCCGAGCACCGGCCGCGCCCGTCTGGCAGCTGCGCAGTCGTTTTGATAGCTGCTCTAACTCCCCTGCCAACGCAGCTTCAGATAGTCCACGACCTGCCCGGTCTGGGGTTGGGCAATGAACCCTTGGCGAAACAGCATGCATCCACGTATCTGAGGCAGGGCTGCGTTCAAATCCAATTGGCGGGCGATCTCCGGGACACCGCCGGCAATGGTCCAGTCCGGCTCCAGCGCATTCGCAATCCCTACCTTGTACAACGCCATGCCGATGTACAGGTGGACACGGCCGCTGCCGACGGTGTCGGCCCACCAGCGCGCGATCGTGTCGTAGCGCACTATCTGGCGCGCAAACGGCCAATAGATCTGCGGCACGATGTAATCGACGAGTTCTTCACGCACCCAGCGCCGGGTATCTGCGTAGGCAACGTCGAACGACGGAGCGCCTGCCTGCGTCTGCGATCCCTGCGGATCGTCCTGCACGTTGCGCCATACCCCTGCCGGACTGACGCCGAAGGCCACACTCGGCCGGATCGTGCGAATGGTCGTGCCCACTTCCCGCATCAAGCGATAGGTGTTGTGGCGCCGCCAATCGCCCTTGTCGACGAAGCCTGCACCATGACGGGCATAGGTCTGTGCGTCGTCCAGCGGCGACTGCGCGGTTTCGCTATAGAAATAATCGTCGAACTGCACACCATCCACGTTGTAACGGACAATCAGTTCCGCGACCACGGCGCAGATCCAGCGGCGAACGGCAGGAATACCGGGATCAAGCACCAGCCGGTTGGCGGCCACCCCTACCCACTCGGGATGTTGCACGTACACGCTGGGGGGCGAATCGCGCGATGCAGCGCTCAACGCATCGCGCGTGGCCTGGCTGATGTTGGTCGAGACGCGGTAAGGATTGAGCCAGGCATGGACCTGGATGCCGCGTGCGTGCGCGTGCCGAAGCAGGAAGGCCAATGGATCGAAACCGGGATCCTTGCCATGCACGCCCGTCAACACCGGCGACCATGGCAGAATCCGCGACCGATACAACGCATCGGCACATGGCTTGACCTGAAAGACCAACGTGTTGAGATGCAGCGCCTGGGCCTGGTCGAGAATCGCCAGCAATTCCTGCTGCTGGAGCATGACACGCGCGATCGGATCGGCCACACGGGCGGAGGCCGCACTTGGCCAGTCGAGATTGAGCACACTCGTTACCCAGGTGGCCCGCATCTGGCCGCGCGCAGGAAGCGCTGCGCGTGCCGGCACACCCGCCACACTCGCTGCGATTGCTGCCGACCCCAGCCCCAGGAAGCGTCTGCGCCCGATCGCGTCGGACCCGCACGCCAGTGCTGCGGGCGCCCCATCATCCGCCTGCGGCAGCTCTGACTGCGCCGCTGCACGCGTAGATCCACCTGCATGGTCGTACTCGTCCAGCATCTTGTGCATGTTGCGCTCTCGCCTGTGGTCCGCCAGCAAGGCCAGCCAACGCCATCCGCATGCCACCGCAGGCGACTACCTGGCCGCACACCGCACCAGCGGTGTTGCCAGAGGCTAGCAAGCGCAACCAGCAGGCGCGCAACCCATGATCGTTAGCCTGTACGCGATTTCGCTTGTCGCCGAAGCGACTGCACAGAATCAGTGCGCGGCCTTGTTCCCGCGCAGCTTCTGAAACCCGGTCACCGCCGCCAGCACCACCGCACCGGCCACCACGCCCACCAGCATGTTGCCCAGTGCCTCCACCAGCCAGCCCAGGCTGCCGGAGGCCTTTGCCAGGTCCACCACCAGGTGGTGCAGGGTCGGGATGTTGTGCACCAGGATGCCGCCGCCGACCAGGAACATCGCCAGCGTGCCGGCCACCGACAGGAACTTCATCAGCCACGGCGCCGCCACCAGGATGCCGCGGCCCAGGGCCGCCAGCGCCGCGCCCTTCTTGCTCAGATACAGGCCCAGGTCGTCGAGCTTCACGATGCCGGCCACCAGGCCGTAGACGCCGATGGTCATGGCCAGCGCAATCGCCACCAGCACGGCCACCTGCTGGCCGAACGACACGCCCGCCACCACGCCCAGCGACAGCACGATGATTTCGGCCGACAGGATGAAGTCGGTGCGGATCGCGCCCTTGACCTTGTCCTTCTCCAGCGCCACCACGTCCACTGCCTCGTCGGCCAGCACCCGGGTGCGCTCGGCGTGCCGCTGCGCATCTTCTTCTTCGCTATGCAGGAACTTGTGCGCCAGCTTCTCCACGCCTTCGAAACACAGGTACGCGCCGCCGATCATCATCAGCGGCATCACCAGCGGCACGTTGTAGCCGCGCCCGCGCAGCCAGGCCTCCAGGGCGCTGATCGCCAGCGCCGCCGGGACCAGGATCACCTTGTTCACCAGCGAGCCCTTGGCCACCGCCCACACCACCGGCAGCTCGCGGTCGGCGGTGACGCCGGTGACCTGCTGCGCGTTGAGCGCCAGATCGTCGCCCAGCACGCCGGCCGTCTTCTTGGCCGCCACCTTGGTGAGGATGGACACGTCGTCCAGCAGCGTGGCGATGTCGTCGAGCAGGGTAAACAGGCTGGCACCGGCCATGCGGAGGTCCTTCTTGGGTGGGCGTGAATTCTCGCCGATCCTGCGCGCCGATGGGGTGACGGCTGCACCAGGGTGCTGGCGAGACACCGCGGGGCACACGCAGCACGCGCCAGCAGGCCAGACTGCGCCGCGCGCGCCGCCGGCAGCAGCGGCACGCCCGGACCGTTCGCAGGCCCGGGCGCGGATTCACCACGCGACGACCCGGCGCTGGCCACACTCGGGCGCTCAACACCACCCGGAGATGGCCTTGAGCCCCAACGACCCGCACCGCACACCGGCTCAGGCCACGCACCCGGCCGACAACGCCGTGGTCGGCGGCATGAGCCGACGGACGCAGATCCTGCGCCTGTTGCTGCGGTACCGCGGGTCGGGCGTGTTTGCCGGCATGAGCCTGGACCCGGCGGCGGTCAATGAATACGAAGTGCCCGCCGAAGGCACGCCGGACCAGTTCGTTGCCGACCTGGAGGCGCTGGGCCCCACCTTCGTCAAACTCGGGCAGATGCTCTCCACCCGCCCGGACATCGTGCCGCCGGAGTTCGCCACCGCGCTGGAGCGCATGCAGGAGAACACCAGCTCGGTGCCGGTGGAGCGCATCCGCCAGATCATCGAAGAAGAGCTCGGCGTGGCGGTCAACAAGGCGTTCTCGCATTTCGACCCGGTGCCGCTGGGCTGCGCCTCGCTGGCGCAGGTGCATCGCGCCGCCCTGCGTGACGGCACGCCGGTGGCGATCAAGGTGCAAAAGCCCGAGGTCGCCGCGCAGGTGCGCTCGGACCTGGACGTTCTCAAGAGCTTCGCCAACGCCGCCGACCGCCTCACCGGCATCGGCCGGCGGGTGCGCTTTGCCGACTGGCTGGGCGAATTCGGCAAGACCCTGCGCGCCGAACTCAACTACGAAGCCGAAGCCGAGACCCTGGTGCGCTTCGGCGAACACCTCAAGCCGCTCCCTTTGCTGTGGGTGCCGCAACCGGTGTGGGACCTCAGCAGCCGCAAGGTGCTGACCATGCAGCTGGCCGAAGGCGTGCGCGTGGACAAGATCTCCGGCCTGCGCCGCACCGAGCAGCCGATGGACGAGCTGGCCGCGGCCCTGGTCAAGGGCTACCTGGACCAGATGTTCGTGCATGGCGAAATCCATGCCGACCCGCACCCGGGCAACCTGCGGGTAATGCCCGACGGTCGCCTGGCCATCTTCGACCTGGGCATGGTGGCCCACGTGCCACCGCGCCTGCGCGAGCGCCTGCTCAAATTGCTGTTTGCCGCCGTAGATGGCCGTGGCGAAGAAGTCGCCGAGGAAACCATCGCGCTCAGCACGCGCCTGGAGGACTACGACGAGGAGCGCTACCTGCGCGAAACCGGGCAGATGATTGCCCGCTACGCCGCACACGACGCCACCTCCGAGGGCCGCGTGGTGCTGGACCTGGTGCGCATTGCCACCGCCACCGGCCTGCGCACGCCGCCGGAGCTGAGCCTGCTCGGCAAGACCTTGCTGAATCTGGAAGGCGTATGCCGCGCGCTGTCGCCGGCACTGGATACGCGCCGCATCGTCGAACGCCACCTGCAGCACGTGATGCGCGCGCGCCTGAAGAAGTCGATGTCGGCGGCCAACCTGGCCAGCGAAGCCATGGAATTGCAGCACCTGCTGCGCGAAGGCCCGCGCCGCATGTCCGACATCCTCTCGCTGGTGGCCGAAAACCGCATGCAGATGCGGGTGACCGGGCTGGAAGAGTCGCACCTGATGGAAAGCCTGCAGAAGATCGCCAACCGCGTCGCCGCCGGCATCGTCACCGCCGCGCTGATCATGGCGTCCTCGCAGATGATGCGGATCGAGACCGGTCTCAAGCTGTGGGGCTACCCCGCGATCGCGATGGTGCTGTTTCTGCTCGGCGTGTTCCTGGGCCTGGGTATCGTGCTCAGTGCGCTGGTCTTCGACCGCCGCGTGCGCGCACGTGAGGAACGTGGGCACCGGTAACGCGGGATGGTTGGTGCCTGCTGCTTGTGCGCCTGTTCTTCGTTAGGCGTTCGACGCCGCATATGGGCGGTGGCAGTGGCGTTGAAGTCAAAAGTGTCTGCACGCCGGCGTCGTGGTTGCCTGCATGGATCTCGCTTGCGACATCATCGAAGAGCATCAAGGGCCATGGCGCATCTGGTTGGCGACAAGCGGCGGTGCCAGCCCGATCGCAGGCAGCCCGGTTGATCAGTTGATCGGTTGATCGGTTGATCGGTTGATCGGTTGATAGGTTGATAGGTTGATAGGTTGATAGGTTGATAGGTTGATAGGCACCGTCGATGATTTCTCGCTATCGCGCAACAGCGCAATGAACGCGTGCTTTCAACCGCACGCACCTAGCTTGCGTTCGCCAACGCACCGAACACATGCCGCAGCTGCGCGAGCATTCAAAGGTGTTGTCCGGGCAGCAGCGCCACAAAGGCCAGGCGCACTTCCTGCCTAGTGCTCGATATCCCCTAGCAATTCTCGCCACGCCGCAACCAGTCGTTCTCCAGACAACGACTAGCTCCCCAAGCGTCTTGCATCACACTGCGTGTGTCTTTGACGGCCAGCACTGCGCCGTTCAATCGTGCAGCTCAGAGCGGGCAGAACCGCGCCAATACGCCTGTATATCGCAGCGTAATTTGCGCTTTGCCCGCGTCCACACGCGCTTCGGCGAGAAAGCAGCCCACCTGGCAAAGCAGCGCGCACAGTGGCCGCAACACTACATCAGGGCCCTCAACAAACATTTCAGTCAGCTTTGTCGCGGCATAGTCCGTCATCCCGGTGTCACATTTCGCGTGAAACCCAAGGACACGGCGAGCAAAGCGTGCGGTGCGTGCTCGCCTCTTTCCCCCACGGACGCTGCACATGCATTGGATTTTGGCGCTGTCGTTGTTGCTGTTGCTCTGGTTGCTGGTGGCGTCGCCGCGTCTGGCGTGGCTGAAAGCCGGGCTGCTGTCGTTGTTGTTGCTGTTGCTCAGCGCGTGGGGCCTGGTCGATCGGCTCAGTGGCGACGGCATCAATGCCGCAACGCTCTACCACCTGCGCACGGACATGGACGGCGCCGGTGTAAGCGATTTCTCCGGCTATATCGCCGTGTTTATCGGCATGCTGCTGCTCTCGCTCAGCCCGCTGGTGCTGTTGCGGGTGCGCCGTTTCCGGCGCCCGCGTGGCGGCGGTGCGGTGTTCGGTGCGTTCGTGGTGATGCTGTTGGTGAGCGTGGCAGTCAGCCCGCTGTACCGCGATGGCAAGCGGCTGTATTACCAGTTGCGCCCGGTCGATTACGCCACCGTGGTGCCGGAATACCAGGTGCCGCAGCAGCCGCTGCAAAAGCGCAAGAACATCGTCTGGATCTATGGCGAAAGCCTGGAGCGCACCTACTTCGACGAAGCGACGTTTCCCGGCTTGATGCCCAATCTGCGCCAGCTCGCCACCGAAGCAGTGGACGTGCGCAACCTCACCTCCACCGAAGGCAGCGGCTGGACCATTGCCGGCATGGTCGCCTCAATGTGCGGCGTGCCGCTGACCACTGCCCCAGGCGATGAGAACAGCATGGGGCGCATGGGCCTGTTCCTGCCCGAGGCGCGTTGCCTGGGCGACTATCTCAAGGACCAGGGCTACCGCAATCACTACGTGGGCGGCGCCGATGCCAGCTTCGCCGGCAAGGGCAGCTTTCTGGCCAGCCACGGCTTCGACGTGGTGCACGACGTGAATTACTTCCACGACAAGGGCGTGGCACCGAAGCATTTCTCCGCATGGGGCGTGCACGACGATGTCTTGCTCGACGATGCATGGGAGAGCTTCCAGACGCTCTCGCGCGCCGGCCAGCCGTTCATGCTCACCACCTTGACCATGGACACCCATCACCCCGCCGGCCACCTGCCGCTGGCGTGCAAGAACCAGCGTTATGAGAGCCCGCTGGGTGACATCGGGCTGCTGCATGCCATCAAGTGCAGCGACCGGCTGATTGGTGAGCTGGTCACGCGCATCCGCAACAGCCGCTATGGCCGCAACACCATCATCGTGATCGCCTCCGATCACCTGGCCATGCCCAACGATCTCAGCGACGTGCTGGCCAAGCAAAAACGCGAAAACCTGTTACTGTTCCTCGGCAAGGACATTCCGCCGCAGCAGGTGGTCACGCGCGCCGGCAGCACCCTGGATTCGGGCGCCACGCTGCTGCAATTGCTGGAACCGGGCATGCGCACGCTGGGCTTCGGCCGCTCGCTGCTGGCCAATGACGCCCCGCCAAGTGCCAGCGTTGCCGCCAGTCGTGACAGCGGCAAAAACTATCCGCGCTATCTGGCCTATGCACGCACGTTATGGACCGGGCGCAGCACGCGCATGTTGCGTGTCAACGGCAATGGCGATGTGGTGGTGGGCGTGCAGCAGGTGCGCCCGCCGGTGCTACTGGAATACGACGACGACACCAACCTCAAGACGGTGTATCTGGAAAACACCTCGCGCCAGTTCGACCGCACCCACAGCGACGGCACGCTGGCCTATGTGGACCGCTGCACCGCCTTCGAAGACGGTTCGGCTGATGGCGACTGGTGTGCGCTGGTGGTGGATCGCAATCAGCACATGAAGCTGTACCGCGACCCCGACCTCACCCGCGGCATCGCCGTGGATGCGCCGCTGGATGTCACCCCGCAAGCGCCGCGCCCGCGCGTGCGTCAGCCGATCATGCTCACCCAGGCCGCGCGCAAGACCGAGGCCGGGCGCTACATGCTCGAGCTTTACGCCAAGCGCCGCCCAACCCGCGCGTTCTGGGTCGAAGCCGTGTCGTCCGAACGCAAGGTGGTGCTGGCCCAGCAATGGGTGGTGCCCGACGCCTCCGGCCGCATCCGCATGCCGGTCGGCCTGGAGCACGCAGTGGAGGATCTGGAGATCCGCGCCTGGCTGGACTACACCGAAGAGGTGAGCGTGGACGACCTGGCGTTGGTCAAGGACACCGCGGTTGCGGATCGCTCCTGATCGGGTCTCTGCACCGCTAGCAGGCGGGCGTTGCTGTTGTTTGCTGCGGCATGTGGCACATGAATCTGCAGCTTCCGAGGCGGTGTCCTCACGGCGTGCGGGGCATTGAGGCGACACCGGCGCCGGCACCTGGGTTTCCATGGATGCATTCGCGACAAGCCCTTGAAGTGGCAAGCCCGTTGCGCGCTCGACCAAGCTGGCGTTGGCGTGTGCGGCATCGGGGTTGGCGATGCTGTCGGTTTCACTGCGCATTGAACGCCAGCAGCTAAAGGCAGTCGTCCTGGTTTGAAAAAGGCGGTGTGGAAGAGGCAACGCCGGAGCCGGAGCGGACACCAAAGCCAAGCATGTGTTCTGCGGCCTGGCTGCAGGGCCCTCGCCCGCCCACCGGCGCGGGACACGCCGTGAATCCGTCCATGGAGGCTCTTATGCGGCATCCATGCCGCATAAGGTCCCGTGCCGGTGGGCGGTCAAGGACCAGTGGGGATGATCGGTGTGCATGGCACAAGCAGTGTTTGATGCACTCTGTTCGATAGTGGTTAGCCGGCTCAACTTCGGATGCATGTTGCGACCGCCGCTTTTCAGGTGACCACCGACCAACTCTCCGGCGCGGTGTCCACACCGTTTGCGCGACCCTTGGCATGGATGCCGCTAAGGAGCCTCCACGGACAGATTCACGGCGTGTCCCGGAAGCGCTGAGGGCACCGCGCACTCAGCAGATCAGACGGTTGATCCAGGCAGTCGACCGCGCCTGGACGCGCGACGATTCAAATCCCGGTCGTCCTATGTGTGAAGCCAGCGGCGATTCGTTATTCCGGCTCGTCGACGGAACGAAGAGACGGTGAGCGACACGCGGCGTGACCGGATAGGGACGATGCGCGGGGGCTGGTCGTCACGTCAGATGCCTCCTGCGCTGAGGCACCGCCTTCCGCCCACCCGGCCTGGAACCATCCAGATGACGCCGTAGCCGACCTACCGCCGCGCTTCCACCGCGCTGACGCATTAACAGCGCACCACACGCGCACGCCAGCTCAGCCTTCCGAAGCAGGCGTGGCATCGCCCGCATCGCGCGCCACCGCCGCACCCGCACGGCTGAAGCGGATTTCCTGCGGCGATTGCAGCGCAATACCGGCAGTGTCCATACGCTGCAGCAACGCAAAGAACAGTTCGCTACGCACGCCGTACGAATCGCGCGGGCTGCGCACATAGGCAAACGAATTGAAGTTGACGTGGCCGCCTGCCAGCGAGTCGATGAACACCTCTGGCGCCGGCTCGGCCAGCACCTTGGTGTGCTCGGCAAACAACTCCAGCAGCATGTCGCGCACCTTGGCCACATCGGTTTCCAGCGGCACCGAGAACTGCAATTGCACCCGGCCCAACGGATTGGACAAGGTCATGTTGCGCACGCTCTTGGTGATCAATTCCGAGTTGGGCACGATCAGTGTGGAGCGGTCGCCGACCTGGATCTCTGTGGCGCGCACGCTGATCTTGCGCACATCGCCTTCCTGGTCGCCAATGCGCACCCAATCGCCAATCTTCACCGGCCGCTCGGCCAGCAGGATCAGGCCCGACACAAAGTTCTGCGTGATCGCCTGCAAGCCAAACCCGATGCCCACCGACAACGCGCTCAGCACCAGCGCCAACCGTTTCAGGTCCAGGCCCAGCGCAGTCAGGCCCCACACCACCACGATCAACCAGCCCAGATAGCGCGCCACCGTGCTGATGGAGTTACGTGCGCCGGCATCGAGTTCGGTCTTGGGCAGATAGGTGTTGAGCAACCACTGCTGCACCACATGCACCACCCCCATGCCCAGCAGGAACACGCACAGCGCCCGGAACACATCGCCGGGGGTGATCACCAGCTCTTTGCCGATGTTGATGCCGTGGGTGATGTTCTCCGCCCAGTCGGCCACCACGCTGAGATTTGCGCCATACGGCGTCAGCAGCAACGCGATGCCCAACAGCACCAGCACCACGCGGGCCGCCGCCGAGATCAGCAATCCCAGCTGCACCAGGCGCCCGCTGCCGATGCTGAGCGCGTGCGCGAGCGCGCGGCTGAAACGGCCATCGGGTTTGAACAGCCAGGTCATCAGATCGTCGGCGAACACCACCAGCAAGCCGAGCAGGCTGCAGACCAGGGTGATCCAGATGATCTGCCGCTCCACGAACAAGGCCAGATTGAGATAGCCGAACAAGGCGGCGATCAGCGCAAAGATCACCGCCAGATGTCCCAGCAGGCGGATCAGAACGATGAAGCCGCCGCCGCGCGAGACCACCGGTGGTGGCGCGTCGCTGTCGGGATCGACCACGCCTGCATTGGCCGCGTGCGCGCGCAACGACAGACTCAAGCCCGCCAACGCCGACAGAATCAACCCCGCATACAGCAATGCCGCCACCGCATCGGTGGCTGTATTCAACGCCGGGCTGCTACCCGCGGCCTCGTTGATCTTGGACGCCATGCCGCTGCACCAGATCACCGCTGCGGTGGCCAGGCAATGCACGCGCAGCCGATCGACGGTGGCGTCATCCAGCGGGAACAACCGCCAGCTGGGTTGATGCTTCATCAGCAGGCTGGCACTGAGCGAGCCCACGAAGGCGGCCACCAGACTGACCGCGACAAACCCGGTCAGCAGCTGGTCCAGATCCTCCGCCACCTGGCCGAGCGAGCGGATACTTTCGACCAGGACAAACGCCGCGACTCCAAGCGTCAGCGTGCCGATCAGCAGAAACCACAATGCCAGCCCCGAGCGTCGCAAGCGCCCGCCCGGCGCGCGCGAGGCCGCATAGCGCCGGCCCAGATGGCGCAGAAAGATGCGCAGCGGCAGGGCCAGCAACAGCGCGATCAGCACACCGGTGATCAACCCGCCGACGCCATTGGCGGCGGTTCCGGCCTGCACCATCTGCACCGTCCTGGCCGACAACGCCTGCAGGCGCGCGCGATCGTCAGGCCACTGCTGCGCAATCTGGTTCCAGAATGCCGGCGACAACGGCGAGGCCACGCGCGTCGAGAGCTGCACGCTGAAGCGTTGCACGCGTTCGCGCTCGAGCCGATCGGCCAGGTCCTTGGCATCGGAGACCAACAGCATGGCGCGCTTGGATTCGGCATCCAGCCCATCGCGTTCTTTGGCCAGCGACTCACGTTGCTTGGTCAGGTCTTTTGGCTCGCCTGCTTGCTTGACGCCAAGCGCCTCCAGCCGCACGTTGAGTTCCTTCAGCGGCGGATCCAACGTGCGCACCAGATCCTGCGCCTGCCGCTGCGCGCCGCTGACCTCATCGGTCAGCTTGCCGAGCTGATCCTTATCGGACTTTTCCAGCCCCGCTTCGGCCTGCTTGAGAACCTTCTGCATGCTGTCGAGTTGGGCCTGCGCATTTTCCTGCAGCGTGTCCTCGTCCTGCGCCACCGCAGCACCCACGCAAACCATCCACAGCGCCACCAGCAACAGCAGGCGCCGCACGACGCCGCGATGGGCAGTTGGAACCACTCGAAATTCAGACACGGGCAGGTATCGGGCAGGCGCGGACGATGCGCAGAGCCCGCAATCTTAAGCCACCGCCCGGAGCGGTTCCGGCAATCCGGCTCACCCCGGCCGCGCCGATTCAGCGATGAGTGCGCCCACCAGCGGAGACCATTGGAACCCGCAGTGCACGTAGTGGGCCCATTGGCCGGCGAACCGACCGGGTCGGGAAGCCCAGCGAGCGGTGTGCATGTCGAGACCGTGTCCAGGGCGATGAGCCACGTGAGCCGAAGACAGTCCACGTTCGAGTTGAGCATGTGATCGAAGCCAGACAGGCTCACGTAGGCGAATGCGGAGTGCGCGCAATGGCAAGCAGCTAGGGACAGTCGCAGTCACCCGACAACAGGCGTCCTCGCCAGTCAGCACGCCCTGGCGTGCCTGGGCATCCAGTCCCCCACCACATGGCTCGCCGACGCCAGCCAACCAGCGCATGAACTTCGGCGCCGGGCTGTCACCTCGTGCCAACAGTTGGCTGTCGCAGAATCGAATCACCGCTGCGGCAGACGCAGCGGATGACCGCGAAGGAGACTCCTATGCAGATCCAGATCCAGACCGACAACCACGTGCCGCATGACCCCTCCGTTGTGCAGCACGTCGAGAAGACCTGTTCCGCGCAGTTGGCGCACTTTGCCCACGACATCACCCGCGTGGAAGTGCATTTGCGCGACGAGAACGGCCAGCGTGGCGGTGCGGCGGATCGGACCTGCAGTATCGAGGCGCATGTCGCCGGCCTGCCGCCCATCGCTGCCAGCAACAGCGCCGAAACCACCGCGTCTGCGGTCACCGGTGCGGCCCGCAAGCTGCGCAGCGCCATCGAAAGCGCCCGCGGCAAGCAGCAGGCCAAGGCGACCGCGCCGGCGCCAGACCCCTTGTAAGGTCTGCACTGCGGGGCGGGCACACCCGCCCTGTGGCAACCCATGGCCCCACGCATCCCTGAAAACGCGATCGGCCCGTTTGCAATGGCAGTGCTATCACAAACGGGCCGACTCATGTCTGGTGCGCCCGAAGGGATTCGGACATTCCGCGTAATCGTTTGTTTAAAATGGATTTAATCAAGTTAGTAGCGGACCGATTCCCCCATGGATGCCCCCAACGTTTTGGGGCTCGATTGGGTGCGGATGGACAGCAGTGGACAGATGAGCCATAGATGAACAGACAAAGACCACTGATATGGAATGCAGGCCAGCGCCACCGATGCGGTAGGGATGGACAGAAGCCCTAATGACTGATGCTCCGCGTCGGCTGCGTCC